>CAYQFB010000025.1:0-7801 GCA_964416705.1 uncultured Alphaproteobacteria bacterium | reverse complement strand
TATTTCAGGTTTTTTTTGTAAAATATTTTTTAAAACAAATTTTAAACTTTTCTTAATTAAGTCTATTACATTTTGATCGGAAGACTTCTGCTCTTGATTTAATTTAAGATAATTTTCTATAAATTCTGTTTTAAAATCTTCTTTAACCATATCCATTTCTTCACTAGGCAAACCAATAAAGCTTAATTGAATATTTTTATCAATGGAAAGATCATCATTAATAGCTAAAGATAATATAGCTATTCCTTCATATGAATACTTTCTCCTATCTCTTATAAAATCAGATTCAGAATCATAAAGATACTTTCCTTCAACAATTAGCTTGCCCGTTTCAATATCATCGACAATTAAACAATCTCCTGGTGCAATTTTTAAGCATTTCCCATTTTGAAGAATTTTTGTTACAGGGACTTGTGAGGCTTCAGAGATTTTTTTATGTGATTCTAAGTGCATAGGCTCTCCATGAACAGGAATAGAGATAAAAGGCTTAGTCCAATTATACATTTGTTTTATTTCTTCTGCGTAACCATGCCCAGATACATGTACCAAATCATCATCGGCTGTAATAATTTCTACTCTTTGCATTATTAACAAATTTTTTAGAGCATTTATTGATTTTTCATTTCCAGGTATGTCTCTAGAACTAAAAATAACTACATCATCTTTTTCCAAATGAATATTCCGATGAGAGTTATAAGCAATCCTATATAACGCAGATCGTTTTTCACCCTGGCTTCCTGTACAAATAATTACAAGATTTTCTTTTGGAATTAAAGAAGCTTCCTCCTCAGAAATAAATATATCACCATCTTTTATTAAATTTGATTTAACTGCAGCTTCAATATTTTTTTTCATACTTCTACCAATTAAAGCAATTTTCCTATTATTTTTCTTTGCAGCATTTACAATATTAATAATTCTCGCTATGTTTGATGAAAAGCATGTAACAACTATTCTGTTTATGTATCTTGAAAAAACTTGCTTTAATTCATTTTTAACCTCATCCTCAGAAGAGGAAAAACCAGGGACGTCAGCATTAGTAGAATCGCCAATTAACGCTAATATTCCCTCATTACCTAAATCAATAAAGCTGTTTTTATTAAACGCTTTACCTAAAGTTGGCTTACTATCTATTTTCCAATCTGCTGTATGCAATAAATTACCATACTTAGTTTTAATAACAATTGCTTGAGGTTGAGGTATTGAGTGAGTTGTATCTATAAATCTTATATTAAAATTTTTTAATGATAAATTATTAGTAGAGTCTAATTGAATTAGATTAACAGAGTTTAGTTTTCCAAATTCTTTTAATCTATTTTCAATTAAAATTTTTGGGAAACTGGAAGCATACACAGGACATTCAATCTTATCTGCCAAATACGCTACTGCTCCAGCATGATCTTCATGTCCATGACTAATAATAATAGCTTCAAGATTATTTTTTATTTCTTCAAGAAAATTAATTTTAGGCACTAGAAGATCTACACCTGGAAATTGCTCATCAGCAAAAGATAAGCCCAAATCAACCATAATCCATTTACCGTCACAGCAATATAGATAACAATTTGCTCCAATTTCTCCTATTCCACCTAAAGATAAAAAATATAGGCCTTTTTCGTAAATTTTTAAAGTATTACTTTTTTTTAGCATAATAAATTGATCCAATTATTTTTAAACCCTCTAAGGTTAAATTTGGGCTAACAATAGGTTTGGGCTTAATATCATTTTTAAATATATTTGCTAGCCCTCCAGTAAGAATGATTTTTGGTTTAAATTTATTTTCTTTAGAAATTTTTTTAATTAGACCATTTATTGCTAACAAATATCCCCAATAAAAACCTGATTGAATAGATTGCTTAGTATTATTAGCAACAACTTTTTTAGTTTTCATGACTTCAGTATTTTTTAATAATGATGCTTCGTTAATAAGAGTGTTTTTTGACAAATGAATGCCAGGGAATATTATGCCTCCTAAGAAAATATTATTTTTTACTACTTCAAAAGTTGTAGCTGTTCCAAAATCAATAACAATACTATTAGTAATTTTATTTTTAATAACAGCCATTGAATTAGCAAGTCTATCAGCACCAATTTCTTTTAAATTATACTTAATTTTTAAAAATGGCATAATATCTTTAGATTTAATAATAAATCCTTTAATCAAATTTTTTTTTAAAATATTAATTATTATAGAATTTAAACTTGGCACAACAGAAGAAATAATAGCTACTTTAGGATTATCTAGTCTTTTTGTTGCTGAACAATCTATAATTTTAGTGTTAATCAAAGTTTTTAATTTATTTTTATTTTGATTTGTATTTATTCTAATAATTTTTTTTATGAAATTATTTGAGCTTACCGCAAAGACTATATTTGTATTTCCTATATCAATTAATATCATTAACAATCCTTGCTGAAAAAATATTTTCTTCTTTACCATCTTTTTCTATTATGATTGATCCATCAAAATTTAAATTTTTTAAAAATACATTTTGCTTTTTACCATTAGGAAGAAAAATATTTACTTTTTCTCCTAAATTTTTCATGTTATTTTTAAATTTATCAATAATTTTACTATATTCTTTTTTTAAGATCATTTCATATTCAAAAAAAAATGTTTCAATCATACTTAAAAGAACTTCTTCATGTTTTATTTGAGAATTAAATTCTTTTAAGCAACATGTTTTGTAATCATTTATTATTGGTGAAGTTAAAATATTAATACCGGTACCTATTATTACATATTTCTTATTATTTTGCTCAATAATCTCAGTCATTATTCCAGCAATTTTACTTTCATTAATGTTTATATCATTTGGCCATTTTATATTTATACTTTCGTTAACATAATAATTTAAAAATTTACAA
Organism: uncultured Alphaproteobacteria bacterium; assembly: GCA_964416705.1. Taxonomy (GTDB): domain Bacteria; phylum Pseudomonadota; class Alphaproteobacteria; order HIMB59; genus CACPNW01. The sequence goes on along the minus strand of CAYQFB010000025.1, from coordinate 4,933 downwards.
ATTGAATTAGCAGTAACTGCAGTAAACAAAAAATGATCTTTAATTGACAAATTGTAATTAAATAAAAAAGACAGATAAATATTTCCTTTAGGACTTATCCATTGATTTCCTCTCCTCCCAATACCTGTTGTCTGCTCATCAGCTATCATACAAATATTATTATCTCCGATATATTTTTTTATTTCCTTCATAGTAGATCCAACAGTTTCAAGATGAACTAAATATATATTTTTTTTTATTAAAAATTTTTCTATTTTAATAGGTAATGACACTAATTTAAACTAAAGAGATATTTGCAACAATGTTAGTAAGTAGAGACGGATAAAGAATAAAAAAAGAAATTATAACCATTAAAATCATTAATATTACTTTAGCTTGACCACTTATTGTAAATTCAAAAATTTGTACGTCACTTGTATCATCAAAATACATACCTTTAATAATTCTTAAATAATAAAATGCTGAAATTACGCTAGCTAAAACACCTAAAACAGCTAGCAAATAAAGTTGACTTTCAATGGCTGCAATAAATACGTAAAATTTACCAAAAAAGCCTATAAAAGGTGGAATTCCAGCCATAGATAACAATATAATTGCTAGAGAAACGCTAATAACAGGATTTGATTTGCTTAATCCACTTAACTCACTAATCTTTTCAACATATGAGTTTGATTTTTTAAGAGATAAGATAATTGAAAATACTGCAATATTCATAACTAAGTAAATAAACATATAAATTGAAGCACTTTTTAACCCTTGATCACTTGCCGAGACTAAAGCAATTAAAACATATCCAACATGACCTATAGAACTATATGCAAGAAGACGTTTTATATTTTTTTGAGCTATAGCAGCTATAGCTCCTAAAAACATAGAGGCAACAGATAAAAAGAAAATTACTTGTGTCCATTCAAAGTAAAAATTATCAAAAGGTTCAAGGCAAAATCTAAATATTAATGCAGTTGCAGCAAGTTTTGGAACAATTGCAAAAAAGGCTGTTATTGATGTTGGGGCACCTTCATAAACATCAGGTGTCCACATATGGAAAGGTACTGCAGATACTTTAAAAGCAAGTCCAACAAGTACAAATACTAGACCAAAAACTAGACCTATTGGTAATTTTTCCACTTGAGATAAAGAAAGGTAAATTCCATCAAAAGAAGTTTGTCCCGTAAAACCATAAACCAAAGAAAATCCGTAAAGTAAAATTCCAGAAGATAAAGCTCCTAAGATAAAATACTTAACACCAGATTCAGCTGACTCAATAGAATTTCTTTTGATTGATGCTACAACGTAAAGAGATAAGCTTTGTAGTTCTATCGCAAGATACATAATCATTAAATTCTTAGAGCTGATCATAAGCAACATGCCTAAAGTGGAAAATAAAAGTAGAGTTGGTATTTCAAACCTATTAATTTTTGTATCAATAAAATAATTTTTAGAGATAATTAGAGATGCTGCAGCACCTAGAGTTGTTAATATTTTAAAAAATTTTGTAAAAGTAGTATTTGAAAAAAAATTTTCAAATAAAGCAAAACTGGTAGTAAAGTCAAAGTAAACTAAAACACTAACAAAAATCAAAGATACAGTTGCAAAGTTTATTGTTTTGTCAAAAGAGTTATTTTTAGAAAATAATCCATACATTAAAGAACTAATAGCAAGTATAGAAAGGCTAACTTCAGGAACAAAAATAATATTTATTATATTATTTTGCATTTGCCAACTCGTAGTTAGATATAATTAATTCTATAGGTAATCTCATGGGTTCAATAAAAATATTTGGTAAAATTCCTATTATTATTACAGCTATTGCTAAAGGTATCAGTATAGTTTTCTCTCTTAAGTTTAAATCTAATATCTCATTTAGTTTTTCATTCTCAATCACACCAAATATAATTCTTTTATATAAATAAAGCATGTAAACTGCAGATAGCACAATTCCTGATGCTGCTCCAATAACTACGATGCTTGAATATTTAAACGCCCCAATTATGACTAAAAATTCTCCAACAAAACCGCTTGTTCCAGGTAAGCCAACAGACCCAAGCATGAATATCATAAATACTGTTGCATAAATTGGCATTCTATTGACTAAACCTCCATAAAAATTAATGTCTCTTGTGTGCATCCTGTCATAGATTACTCCAACACAAAGGAATAATGCTCCAGATACTACACCATGGCTAATCATTTGAACCATGGCACCCTCAAGTCCTTGAGAATTAACAACAAAAATTCCAATTGTTACCAAGCCCATATGAGCAACAGAAGAATAAGCAATCAATTTTTTGATATCGGTCTGAGCAAGTGCAACTAAAGAAGTATAAATAACAGCAATTATGCTTAAAATCATAATTAGAGGAGAAAAATACGCTGATGCTTCAGGAAGTATGCCCAGTGAAAATCTAATAAAACCATATCCACCCATTTTTAATAACACTCCAGCTAAAATTACTGATCCAGCTGTAGGTGCTTCAACATGGGCATCTGGCAACCATGTATGAAATGGCCACATAGGTATTTTAACTGCAAAAGAAGCAAAAAAAGCCAACCAGAGATATAGTTGAATATTTCTTGGAAAGAAATTTCCCTGCAATTCAGCAATACTCATGGAGTTTGTCAATTGATAAATGACTACTATAGCTATCAACATCAATACAGAACCCAACAAGGTATATAAAAAGAATTTAAAAGATGCATAAATTCTTCTCTCACCACCCCAAATACCAATTATTAAATACATTGGGATTAATACTGCCTCAAAGAAAATATAAAAAAGTAAGATATCAACAGAAGTAAACATCCCTATCATAACAGTCTCAAGGAATAAAAATGCTAACATATATTCTTTAACTCTTTTTTTAATACTGTCCCAGCTTGCTAGAATACACAGTGGAGTCAAGAATGTACTTAAAATAACCATGAAAAGAGATATTCCATCAATGCCTATATGATAGTAAAAATTAAAGTCATTGAACCAACTGAATTTTTCTACAAATTGATAATCGGCATTCTTGCTATCAAACTGTAGCCATATAAATAAACTTAAAAGAAAAACCCCAATTGAAGTCCATAAAGCAACTTTTTTAATATTGCTTAATGAATTTTCATCTTCTTTGATTAAAAGAATAACCAACGCACCTAAAAGAGGGAGAAATATTGTAAGTGATAATAAAGGAATATCAGTCATTTAATAATATATAAACCATGTGAGAATTATTACTAAGCCACCCAGCATTGCAAATGCATAATGATATAAATAACCAGATTGAAAACGACTTAAATAACTTGAAAACAAAACAACTATTTTAGAAATTCCATTTGGTCCATATCCATCAATAATTTTTTCATCTCCTCTTTTCCAAAATAAATTTGCAAGTAAAAAATAAGGTTTAATAAAAATTAAATTATAAAGTTCATCAACATACCACTTGTTTAAAGAAATAGAATAAAGAGGACCTAAGTAATGGGCTAAATTTTTTGGTAAGTGATTTTTATAAAAATAAATTAGTGCGGCCAGCATAACACCCATAGCTACCGAACTTTTAACAATAAGTGTTTGGATAAAAGGTAGGTAGTGATGCTTGCCTTCATGGAGAACGAGAGCTTCTCCCCAAAACACATATTGCATTTTACCAATATAATAATCAGCAAAAAACATTCCTGCAAATATTGATCCACATGCCAATAATGCTAATGGCAAAGTCATCACCAATGGAGATTCATGTGCATGATCAAAAATTTTACTATCAGATCTTGTTTTTCCATGAAATGTCATCATGAGCAATCTCCAGGAATAGAAGGCAGTTAATAAAGCTGTCAGAATTCCAATTGAATATGCAAAAGTTGCCATCGAAGAATTTGAATAATATGCATTTTCTAAAATACTTTCCTTTGAATAATATCCTGAAAAATATGGAAAGCCTATAATTGCCAAGGATCCAATCCACATCATCATACCTGTAAAAGGAATTTTCTTAAACAACCCCCCCATTTTGCGCATATCTTGTTCATGATGCATTGCATGTATTACAGAGCCAGCAGATAAAAATAATAAAGCCTTGAAAAAACCATGTGTCATTAAATGGAAAATAGAAGCATTGTAAGCTCCTAGACCTGCAGCAAAAAACATGTAGCCAAGTTGACTACATGTTGAATAAGCAATAACTCTTTTTATATCATTTTGTGTTAGAGCAATAGTAGCAGCAAAAATAGCTGTTGACGCTCCAATAAAGGTAATGAATAAATTTGTAACTATTGCATATTCAAATAATGGACTCATTCTTGCTACTAAGAAAACTCCAGCAGTGACCATGGTTGCGGCATGAATCAATGCAGATACTGGTGTTGGTCCTTCCATGGCATCTGGTAACCAAGTATGTAAACCTAGTTGAGCGGACTTTCCCATAGCACCAAAAAATAATAAAAAACATAAAAGATCAATTGTACTGAAAGTTAAACCTAAAAAAAGAATACTGTGGTCTTTAAAATTTTCTGCATTATTAAAAATTACATCAAATTCTATTGATCCAAAAATAAAAAAAACTCCCGCGATACCTAGCGCATACCCAAAGTCACCAACTCTATTTACAAGAAAAGCTTTTATTGCAGCATTATTTGCTGAAGATTTATGATACCAAAAACCAATTAGTAAGTATGAAGCAAGTCCTACTCCCTCCCAACCAAAAAACATTTGCAATAAATTATTACTGGAAACTAGCATCAACATAAAGAAAGTGAATAAACTCAAATACCCCATAAATCTTACTTTGGAAGGATCTTCATTCATATAGCCTATCGAATAAAGATGTACACAGGCTGATACACTACAAATAACAATAAACATGGTTGTAGTTAATGAATCCAAACGAATTGACCAATCAACTATAAAGTTTCCTGAAGTAAACCAATTAAAAATATGGATAACTTCTGT
>CAYQFB010000024.1:0-7825 GCA_964416705.1 uncultured Alphaproteobacteria bacterium | reverse complement strand
AATATTACAGATCTTTTTTCAAATATTTTGTTTTTTTTCTTATCTATTTTTATTTTTGTATTTGCTTTAGGTGCTAACGATCAACTTTTAAGAAATATAGGCATGGGAATAATTTGGAGCTTATTACTTTTAAGTTCTACTCTTAGTTTAAGAAAATTTTATGAAGAGGATTTTAATAATGGTATTTTAAAAATAATCCATATGGGCGGTATAAGTTATGAATTGATTGTTTTTTTAAAAATACTGTCACATTTTTTCTTTGTACAAATACCTTTTTTAGCCTCTATACCAATAGCCTGTATTTTTTTTAATCTTCCAATTAATGAGATCTATAATTTAATTTTAACATTTGTTATTGGTTCATTAATTTTGTCATGTTTAGGATCTATTTCGGCATCAATGAATTTGTTAAATAAAACTAACTTTTCAATTGGAAGTATAATTGTTCTTTTATTTTGTATACCAGTAATTATTTTCTCTGTTGGGATAAATAATTCTGAAAGTAGTTTTAGCTCTCTAATTAATTTACTTTTGGGTATAGCTTTGATTTTTTTAGGAATTTCTCCTTGGTCTAGCGCTGCCTTTATAAAATTAGCTACAAGGAATAAATGATGTTTAATTTTCTAATAAATCCTTATAAGTTTAATAAGTTTGCAGACATTATATTTAAGCCACTTGTAATTGTTACATTTCTAACTCTTACAGCAGGATTGCTATTAGTTTATGTATCGCCTTTAGATTATCAACAAGGTTTAACAGTTAAGATTATGTATATCCATGTTCCATCAGCTTGGTTGGCTCTTCTCACCTATGCTATTATGACTATCTACAGCATTATAGGGCTAGCCTTTAAAATACCATTTAGTTTCATAATTAACAAAGCAATAGCTCCTATTGGTGCTGTATTTACTATTTTATGTTTATTATCTGGATCAATGTGGGGAAAGCCAATGTGGGGTACTTGGTGGGTATGGGATGCAAGGTTAACTTCCGTTGCTATTTTATTAATAATTTATGTTATAATAATTTTTTTAAATAAGACATTTGAAAGCAGAGAAGTTAAAGAAAAAACTATAGCGATATTTGTTTTAATTGGCTCAATTAATCTTCCAATTATAAAATTTTCAGTAGATTGGTGGAATACATTGCATCAACCAGCAAGTGTAAGTAAGCTATCTTCTCCCTCAATAGACATTTCAATGCTTCAACCTCTTTTGGTCATGACTATTGCTTTTAGCTTATTGGGCATAATAATTGGAATTATGAGAATAAAAGCAGAAATTTTAATCAGAAAAAATCATCTATAGTTCTTTGTGACCTTTAGTCATCGCTTTATCTATTATTAAATTTTATATAATAGTAATTATGTTTTTTTGGTTTGTTTTTATTACTTACGTTTCAGCTTTTTTTTTGATTTTTGGGTTATTGCTTTTGTCATATTTAAGATTAAAAAATCTTAAATAATTATGAGTTTGAGATTTCAAAGACTAATATTAATATTAATAACATTAGTTATGTTAGGTGCAGCACTATTATTAATACTTTTTAACACAAAACAGAATATTGTTTTTTTTTACACACCTACTGAATTAATTGAAAAAAAAATTTCCTTAGGTGTTAAGATTAGAATTGGTGGTTATGTAAAAGAATCTTCATTTAAAAAAAAATCCCTTAATAAATATGAGTTCAAAATTACTGATAATAAAAATGACCTTTTGGTATTTTATGAAGGCATGTTACCTGACTTATTTAGAGAGGGTCAAGGTGCAGTAATTGAGGGTATCATTAATAATCAAAATAATATCAGTGCTTCTAAAGTTTATGCAAAACATGATGAAAACTATATGCCTGCATCAATAAAAAAAGAATTAGAAAAAAATAATCAATGGAAAAAAGAATATAAATGATTTCATTAATAGGTTTTGCTTCTCTGTGTTTATCAACTTTTTTTTCTATTGCGCTATTAATACCTAATTCAATATTTAGTATTAATATTAAATTTTTTTTACTGCTTTTAAGATTTTCAACTTTATTAATTTGTATTTCGTTTTTATCATTAATATTTGCATATGTTACTTCTGATTTTTCAAATTTTAATGTTTTTCAAAACTCTCATTCAGACAAACCATTGATGTATAAAATTTCAGGTGCTTGGGGAAATCATGAAGGATCCATTTTATTATGGCTTTGCATGATTTCAATTTATGGATTTTTGTATTCTTTAATAAGTAAATCAATAGATGATTTTAAAATTAATGTATTAAAAATTCAAAACGCAATTTATGTCATTTTTGCTTTTTTTATTATTTTTACCTCAAATCCTTTTTTGGTTAATTCTGTAGAAATAAATGAGGGTCTTGGACTTAATCCAATTTTACAAGATCCTGCTTTAGCTATTCATCCACCTATGCTTTATATGGGATACGTAGGTTTTTCTTTAGTATTTAGTCTAGGAATTGCAAGTCTATTTAAAAAAAATGATGATACAAACTGGATAATTGAAACAAAAAAATGGTCAATAGTAAGTTGGACTTTTCTCACTGCTGGCATAGCTCTTGGATCATACTGGGCTTATTATGAGCTTGGGTGGGGAGGATGGTGGTTTTGGGACCCAGTAGAAAATATTTCATTAATGCCATGGATAGTTGGCTTGGCATTAGTGCATTCACTAATAATTATTAAGGGTGAACAATCCATTGAAAGATGGATTGTTTTTTTATCGATACTGTGTTTTTCTTTATGTGTTTTAGGAACATTTTTGGTTAGATCAGGAATTTTGACTAGTGTTCATTCATTTGCATCTGATGCCTCAAGAGGTCTTTTTATTTTATTAATTTTCTTTTTAATAACCGGTTTTGGTTTTCTAGTATTTTTAATTAAATCACCTACGAAAAAAAATAACTTACATTTACTTTTAATAAATAAAACATCAGCTTTAATTATTAATAATATTCTTATGATAATAGCTATGCTTACAATACTTTTAGGAACCATTTATCCAATTATTATTGAGGTACTAACAAATACTCGAATTTCAGTAGGGGGGCCATACTTTAATTCAACAGTCTTACCAATACTTTTACCTGGTTTCTTGTTAATGAGTATAGCTCCCGTACTTTCTTGGCAATCAAACAAAATAAAAAAATTTAGAGTCTATGTTGTCTTTTTTTTAATTTTAAGTTTTCTTATATTTTTACATTCTTATTTTACGGTTTTTAATACATGGGGTTTTGTGGGTTTAATTTTAGGTTCGTGGATAATTTTAGCATCTATTATATCTATAATATTGCGGTTTAAGTTTTTAATTTCATTTAACTATATAAAATCAATAAATAGTTTTATTGCTCATATTGGGGTGGGTATTATGATAATAGGGATTACATATTCTAGTATTTATCAAAAAGAGTATAGTTTTAATATTTCAGTAGGAGAACAAATCAACCTATATGATAATGTTTTAAAACTTGAAAATATAAAAGTAACTGAAGAAAAAAACTATCAATCACTAAAGGCTTTCTTCAGCCTAAGAAAAAAAGGTGAGCTAATTGATTACATTTTACCAGGAAAAAACTATTATCCTGTTTCAAAAATAATTACTACTGAAGCAGGAATATATAATGATTGGCTAAAAGATATTTATATAACTCTTGGTAACGAAGAAGATAGTACTTGGAGTATAAAAATATATTTAAACCCTCTAGTAAGTTTCATTTGGATCGGTGTATTGATAATGATATTTTCAGGATTTATTGCAATTTTTAAAAATGAAAAAAATATTTAAATTTTTACCTCTAGTTTTATTAACTCTTGTTTGTATTTTTTTTCTTTTCTTTATAATACTTCAAAAAGATCCAAGTAGCCCCCCTAGCGCATTACTTAATAAAGAAATGCCAGTATTTTCCGCTACAAGTTTGTACAGTGAATATGTAAAATTATCATCTGACAATATAAAGAAGAATGTAAAAATATCATCAAATAATAATGTTAACACAAATGATAATATAAAAAAATATACACTTATAAATTTTTTTGCATCATGGTGTGCACCTTGTAAGGCTGAACATAACTTATTTTTTGAAATTAAAAATGATTATCCTAATGTGTTTCTTCTCGGAATAGCTCACAAAGACAAACCAACTGATTCACAGAAATATTTAAATGAAGAAGGCAACCCATATTCTTTTGTAGGCCTTGATCAAGATGGTAAAATTGCTCTTGAATTTGGTGTTTTTGGTTTACCTGAAACATTTATCATTAATAATGATGGTAAAATAATATTTAAACATATTGGCCCATTAACAAAAAAAATTATAGATAATGAAATTTCACCGCTTTTTTAAATATATATTTTATTTTTATTTAATACTTTCGTCTAATCACGCTCTATCAAATGATAATTTAGATTATAAAGTAAAAGAATTAACACTGGAATTAAGATGTATGACATGTCAAAATCAAAGTATCTATGACTCAGACTCCGATTTTGCACAAGATATCAAAATTCTAGTTGAAAATAAATTTAAAGAAGGTCTAGATGATAAAGAAATTAAGTTATTTTTAACTGAAAGATATGGGGAATATATTTTATTTAAGCCATATTTTAATATAAAAAATCTACTTTTATGGCTTTTTCCTTTTATATTGCTCTTATTTTCGATGGGTTTTTTAATAAAGAATTTAAAAAAAAATTGAACTAAATAAGTATTTAATTTGTATTTTTTAAATTAGAATATAAAACTTGCTTATAAATATATTAAATTACTTTCTTAAAGTAATACACAAGGAGGAAGTGTGAAAAAAATTTTATTAATCTTATTTTCTTTAAGCTTATTAAGTTTAACAACTATAGGTAATGCAAAATCTATTAGAATAGGAACAGAGGGTGCTTATCCACCATGGAATAATTTAAATTCTGCGGGAGAGCTTGAAGGTGCTGAAATTGATTTTGGTAATGAGGCATGTGCAAGAATGGATGTAGAGTGTGAGTGGGTAACTCAAGACTGGGATGGAATTATACCAGCTTTACTTCAAGGTAAATATGACATTATCATTGCCGGCATGTCTATTACTGAAGAAAGAAAAGAAAAAGTAAACTTTACTAATGGATATATGACTGATGGTGCGCGTTTTGCTGTACTCAAAGGAAGTGGTCTAGAAGGTTTATCAGTAGCTAAATTTACTGGTGGAGTTAACAAAGTTAACTTAAACAATGCTGGTGGAAAAGAACAAGCGGCTATTGGTCAGCTTATTGCTGCGATGAACGGTGCAACTGTCTGTGTTCAATCATCAACAATTCACCAAAACTTTTTAGAAAAGCACATGTCTGGTGCTGTAAAAGTTAAATTGTATCAAGCTGTTGATGACCACAACTTGGATTTAGCTGCGGGTAGATGTGATGCTATTTTAGCTGATGTTGGATCTATAATTGATTTTATAGAATCTGATGGAGGTGTTGATGTAGCATTTACTGGTCCAACATTTTCAGGCGGTGTTTTCGGAGACGGTGTAGGTGGAGCTGTTAGAAAAGAAGATACTGACATTGTAGAGATGTGGAATAAAGTCATAGCTGAAATGTCAGCCGATGGCACAACTGCTGAAATCACTAAAAAATGGTTTGGCAGAGACATTTCCATGTAAGAGTAATCATAATTATTTATTAATTAAGGCGGCTAAAGCCGCCTTTTTTTATTTATTTATCAAGTTATTGTTGAGAATATATATGTTTACAATAATAGCTGTTTTATGAATTCTCTTTTAGGACTGATAATACAAATTATTAATTTATATCAATTTATTTTGCTAATTTATATTATTGCAACTTGGTTACTAAATTTCAACATAATTAATTCATCCAATCGTTTTGTTTACAGTGTTATGGAAGCTATGTATCGTCTTTGTGAACCAAGTTTAAACCTAGTGAGAAAATATATACCAAACTTTGGAACTATAGATATATCGCCTATAGTGGTATATTTAGGATTGTGGTTTATTAAAAGTTTGCTAATTGAATATTGGCCGAGGTAACATGACAAAATTAATTAATGGAAAAGAAATTGCTCAAAATTTAAGAAATAAGATTAAGAATGAAATTGATAATTTAAGAGCCAAAACAGGAAAAGTTCCTGGGCTTGCAGTTGTTCAAGTAGGTAGTGTAGCCGCAAGTAGTGTTTATGTTAAAGCAAAGACTAAAAGTGCAAAAGAAGTCGGTATTGAAGTAATTGACCATCATCTTAAAGAAGAAACTTCAGAGAAAGAATTACTTCAGTTAGTTATGAATCTAAATAATCAAGAAAATGTAAATGGTATATTAGTCCAACTACCTCTTCCTAATCATATAAATGAGCAAATTATTCTAGACTCAATTCATCCAGATAAAGATGCTGATGGTTTTCATCCTTTAAATGTTGGAAAATTATCTATAGCAAATCATAACGATGAAAATCTACTAATTCCATGCACTCCTTATGGGTGTCTAATAATGTTGAAAGGCCTAGGCATAAATCTTAGCGGAAAAGATGCAGTAGTAATTGGAAGATCAAATATAGTTGGTAAACCAATGGCTCAGCTGTTATTAAAAGAATCTTGTACTGTTACAATTGCACACTCAAAAACTAAAAATTTAGAAGAAGTGTGTCAAAATGCAGATATTGTTGTTGCTGCAGTTGGAAGACCTGAAATGGTAAAAGGAAATTGGATAAAAAAAGATGCTGTCGTTATAGACGTTGGTATAAATAGAATTGAGGTTAATATAAATGGAGAAAATAAAAATAAATTAGTTGGTGATGTAAACTTTGAAGAAGCAGAAAAGAATGCTTCTGCAATTACCCCTGTGCCAGGTGGGGTCGGACCAATGACTATTGCTTGTTTACTAAGAAACACAACGATTGCATTTAAAAACTTACAAAAAAACTAATTACCTAAAATTGAAATAACTTTACGATAAACATCATCTATAGTTATAGATTTTCTTGCTTCCTCACAGTGGCTACATATATGTCCCACTGCTCCACAAGGAGATTTAGGGTGATCAAAGTATATATTTTCATGAGCATGATAACCAGTGACTTTGGGGTGTATCCAACCACCAAAATATAGAACAGCCCTTTTCCCTAATGCTGCAGCTGCATGACCAAAACCCCCTTCTGGACCTACAAAAAGATCGCACATATTCATGATCGCACAGGCTGTTCTAAAATCAAAATTAATTGAAGAGTAATATGCCCCTTCATATCTTTTACTATTTTCGTGTTTCGATTGAACTACTAGATAATTTTCCTTTAATCTTAAAATTAATTCTTTCCAATTAGATTGTCCCCAGTCTTTATTCTTCATTTTATTATAGTAAAAACTCTCATCAGTTTTAGTTGATGTAGACTCAAAAAAAATCACTCCTTGGAATTTTGTACTATAATTTTTATTCCAATGATCCTTTGCTGCATTTAATATTGTTTTAGCTTTGATTTTTTCATCTTCTGAAAAGTATAATTTTCCGGGAATTGGACTAAAATTCATATTCCATTGCCAGTTGTTATTATTGCTTTTTTGGTAGTCTATATAAGGTCGGTTTCTAGTATGATAGTTAATAAAGTGTATAGGTTTTTCCCTATCAACTTTATCTATTGGAGTTATATTTGGATTATTTAGATAAATTAAAGAATCATAAATTTTTTTTTCTTCTAGATTCCCAATTACAATTTGTTTGTTTGGGTGCTTCTTCTTTTCTTGCTCAACGAAGTTTGTTATCATTAGATCATCGCCAAGGCCCATTATTTACCTCAGTATTTTAATCTTAATGAATTTATTTTAATAAATCCTTCCGCATCTC
>CAYQFB010000023.1:3943-7826 GCA_964416705.1 uncultured Alphaproteobacteria bacterium | reverse complement strand
GTTAATTTTTTTGATACCGCAGAACTTTATGCTGTTATGCCAAGAAAAGAAACTTATGGAAAAACTGAAGAAATAATTGGGAATTGGTTTCATGAAAAAAAAAATAGACATAAGGTTATTCTGGCTTCAAAAATTGCTTCAAAATCTGAAGGATTAGAGTGGATTAGAAAAGGGTCTAAACATCTAGGATTTGATAAAAAAAATTTGAATGAAGCAATTGATTCAAGTCTTAAAAGGCTAAAAACTGATTATATAGACTTATACCAATTACATTGGCCTGAGAGAAAAGTACCTTTATTTGGTGTTCTTGATTTTGAATATGATCCAATTGATGTTGATTGGAATCCTATAGAAGAAGTTTTAGACAATCTTCAGTCTTTGGTTAAAGCTGGAAAAATTAGATATGTAGGGATTTCAAACGAAACTCCATGGGGCATGATGAAATTTTTAGAGGTAGCTAAAGAAAAAAACTTACCAAGAGTGATGTCTATTCAAAATGTTTATAGTCTAGTTAACAGAGTTTTTGATATTGCTAATTCTGAGGTTTCTTTAAGAGAACAATGTGGTTTGCTCGCCTATTCGCCATTAGCTGGTGGAAGATTAAGCGGAAAATACCTAAATAATAAAAATCCAAAGAATGCCAGGTATACATTATGGCCTAGACGTTTTTCAAGACATCACACTGAGAGAGGTGAAATAGCGATAGAAAAGTATGTTAATCTTGCAAAAAAACACAATATTAAACCATCAATTTTTGCTAATGCATTTGTTAATGATCGTCCATTTGTAACAAGCAATATTATTGGAGCAACTTCAATGAGTCAATTAAAAGAAAATATAGATAGTATTGATATATCTCTATCAGCTGAAATATTAGATGAAATTCAAGATATTCATTTAAGCGACCCAAACCCATGTGTGTAATTTCATAAATTTGGCATCTTATGCAAACCTGGAACATCTGTTAAGTAATTAGTATTTTGTGATAAATTATTCATTCTTAAACTAAAACCTTCTTTCATTATATAATGTTTACAAAGCTCCCATATTCGTTTTAGGTTTTTACCTTCATTAAAATCTTTTTTTACTAATTTTACATCCCAACAATCATCTGAAAATTTTTTTTCAAATATTATTTCATTAATTAATCGTTTTAAAACTTCATTTGATATAGGTTTTTCTCTAGGAAGACCTTGTTTAAAATTTTGATTTAAAATGTACTTTGGTAAATGATCTGAAAAACTATCTTTAAGTAAAGATTTTATTTTGCCGTTATTTATTTTTTTTTCGGTTGGAATGGATAATAAGTATAGGTACACATTTTTATCAAGAAATGGAGACCTAACTTCGACAGAGCTTGCCATTCCAGCTTTATTCCATTTGTGTGTAAAATGCTGAAGAAAACCAGCATGTGTTTTGAAAAAAGTGTATTGAAAATCAAGAGGGAAATCTTGAAGATCATCAAAATATTCTTGTATTAAAAATTCTTGTTCAGTTATTATTTTTTGATCACTTTTAATATATTCAATAAAAATATTAGAAATATCTATTAAATTTCTAAGTTGAAAATTAGCTTTTTTATTTTTGTGTGAAATTTTATCAAAAAATTTATCAATAATTTCAATATTATTTTTATTTTTATAATTATTATTAATAATATTCATATCAACTAGATTATTATAATACTTTAGAGAAAGTTTTGGTAAATCACTTATCATCCCTGAAAACTCGTCTGCCCCATGTCCATCTATACTTACATGAATACCAAGTTTTTTTTGTTCTTTATATAAATCAAATTGTTTATTGTATTCTTCAGTTAATTCTAATTGACTTAGTAAAGTGGTTAAATGATTTATTTCATAGGGCATTTTAGAATAAAATAAATTATACTTTCGTTCGTGCAGATCAGAAAATTGAGTAGCTTCATTAAATGTTAAATTACCATCATAATTTACAATTGTAGGATTTAGTTCAACTTCTTTTTTAATACTTTCATTTGAAGCTATTAAGTTCATAATTGAAAATATAATTGATGAATCTAATCCTCCACTTAATGAAGTTCCAACCTTTATATCTGCATTTAATCTTAACTTAGTTGCATCATATAATCGTTGAAAAATTTCTTCTTGATTTTGTTTATAGCTGGGGTGAACACTTACAAGATTATTTAGTGGGTGAAACCATCTAAGTGTATCAATTTTTTTAGATTCCAAATCAATATTTAAATAAGTACCAGGTTTAATCTGAGATATATTTTTAAATTTTGTGCCATGAAAATTACTTATCGTTAATCCACTTAATCCTATAAAATTTTCATCATACTCTAATTCTGAAATTGGTTTTAAGCCTTTAATTTCTGATGAAAAAGCAAAAAAGTTACAGTCATTGTAAAAGTATATTGGAAGAGATCCAATTTGATCTTTTGCAATTATTAATCTTTTTTTTAATTTATCTAGTATTGATATTACCCAATCACCATTAAAGATTTCAAAACATTTTTCGCCCCATTCCTTATACGCGTTTAATCCAACTTCGGTGTCTGTATTTGTATAAAATTTATACCCTTTCTCTATGAGAGTTTTTTTTATTTCTAAAAAATTATAAATTTCTCCATTAAAAATTATTGCAAATCTATCATCATTACTCATTGGTTGTCTTCCAAGATTTCTTGGGTCCATTACAGACAATCTAACATGTGATAAATAAACGTTTTCAAAATTTAAATAACCTGCCTGATCCGGACCTCTGTGAGAGATCAATTCTGTCATTTGTAGAAGTTTATCTTTAATGCTTAAATCATTAACATTCTTTTTTGATATAATTCCTGAAAGACCGCACATTAAATTTTTATTTTATTTATTAATTTTTTTACTTCTTTAATATAAGATATGTCCCAAAGAGCAACATTACATAATGCGTAATATAATTGATAAATAAACTCATATTCTAGGTAATTTTTTTCTAAAGGTATATAGTCGTTGTATTTTTCAAGAAAATCAGAGTCTATAAACTTTGGTTTAAACCATCTCAAGTAGGCAATTTCCATCTCGTTGTGACCAAAAAAACTACCAGGGTCAATAAATCCTACAAATTTATAGTTGTCAAAAAGTATGTTTCCATCCCACATATCACCATGTAATAACAACGCAGGAGGTTTATCTGGAATGAAGTTTTTAATATTTTTAATTATAAAATAAATTTTATCATTAATATCAGGGCCCATATTATTTTGAGAGTTTGCTAATTCAAAAATAGGATTAAGTCTTTTGGTTGCATAAAAATTAGACCAACTGTTCTCATAATTGTTTAATTGTTCTATTGCACCAATTTGTGTGTTGAAACCAAATCCATAAAGATCATTTGACACAGAATGAATTTTAACAATTGCTTCTAAAAAATCTCTATTAGTTTTATCTGGTTTTTCATTATCATTTTCAAGGTATTGAATAATTAAATAATCATTATTAAACTTTACAAGCCTTGGAAAAAATTCAAACTTTTTATTTAAATATAATAAGTTTTTAGACTCTGATTCTATAGCATTAAAATTAATTTTTTTATTAACATAAAATTTAGATATATACTTTACATTATTTGATAGTTGAAATTTAATACAAGCAATATCAAATGAAATATTTAATAATTTGAATTTGATTATACTTTCTGTATTTAATAAGTTTTCTATTTCTTTAATATTATGTGCTGAAATCATATATGTTTAATCGAATAAATTTACAATTTTTAATATCTTATTCAGGCCTTATACCATTTGTGGTAATTTTATTTGATAAGTTTTTTTTGTTTCAACTAGAACCTAACATAATTAAAGATTTTGTTATTTTCTATTTATTAATTATATTTGTATTTATTGGTGCGATTAACT
>CAYQFB010000023.1:0-3843 GCA_964416705.1 uncultured Alphaproteobacteria bacterium | reverse complement strand
ACTTAAATTTACTAAGCTCTTCTTTATTAAGAAGATTAAATTTTTTACATAATGTATAAACGGCTGAGGGTAACACTCTCTCATTACCATCAGTTACTTTTAGAACCCCAAAAATACCTTTCTTGAGGTGTATAAACAAAAATACACCTTCGGCCCCACCCTTACAAAATATATTTTTTTCAGATATCTTTATTAAATTAGTATCAAAATTATTACTACCACCAATGTATAATGGATTTTGCAGTATACAATTAATCATAACTTTTGTGTATGTGCTATAGTCAAAATTATCATTATAACTCTTTAAAAGATTGCTTAATGCTTTGCCAATGTCTTTAATTTTAAAAGAATATTGTGGAGCGCTACAGCCATCAATTCCATAATATTTTTTAGATATTTTTGTTTCAGTAAAATGATTAAATATTTTTCTTATATTTTTTTGATGAGGATGATTAAAATCAACATAATTTTCTATACTATAATTATTTGCCAAACAACTAGACAACATAGCTAAATGTTTACCAGAACAATTATTATGTAGTTGAAAAGGTTTTTTACCAGATAAAAAAAGTTTTTCTGATGACTCTTTATTTAAAGGATTATGAATTCCACATTTTAAATCTGATGCTTTTAGCTTAGTTTTTTTTAGCCAACTTTTTAACTCTTTTATGTGAAAGATTTCTCCACAATGAGATGAACAAGATAAAGCAATTTGTTTTCTGTTTAAGTTATATAAATTAATAGCTTTGGACTCTGAAAAAGGTATGCTCTGAAAAATTTTAATTGATGATCGTGGATATATAAAATCATTTTCATTATTAGTTGAAAATATTTTATCATCCTTTAGCGAACCGATATAACATTTAATATTATGATAACTTTCAATTAAACTTCCACGATAAATAACGGTTTTTAATTTGCTCATATGTTCTTATAGCGTAAAAAAAAATTACTTAAAAAATGATTTTATAAATGTAAAGAGATTTAATATTGAGGCAAATTTACCAAAGAAAATTACATCACTTTCGGTTATTGAAAAACAAATACAACCATCTTTTTTACAGGCAGTTGGATGATGTTTTATTTTTTGATCATTTATTTGCATATTACCTTTTTTATATTCACCATATTCATCAAAAAAACTCCCATCTATTACAAGAATGTATTCTCTCCCATTATGTGAGTGAAGAGGGACAGAAATTCCAGGATCCATTTTAATTATTTTAATAGTATCATCATCATTAACTGGTAAATTAAACTCTTTAAAACCTTTATAAACTGATTTCCATTTAAGGTTATCAAGGCTTCCTACTAAATTAGTAATAGGATTATACTCATTACTGATTTGATCACTTATATCTTTTTTAGAAGTTGTTTTTATGCAATCCTTATAATTAAGTTTTTTTAGTGCAACTTCATCTAAATCAGCAAGACTATCAGCTAAAATATTATCAAATATTAAAGCTTTTTTTGCAGCAACACTATTTAAAAAGAGATACATTGAAACAAATAACGATTTAGCTTCACCTAGGCTACCACTTGAATAATCAAATATAAGTTCGTTTTTTTGAGCAGCAGTATTCATGATAAGAATTTTTGCATTTTGTTAAGTGTAGACCTTATTCTTGATTTAACTGTGCCAAGAGGAATTTCAAGTTCTTCAGCTATTTTTTTATGACTTTTTTGCTCAAAAAAGCTCATTTTTATTAATTTTTGTTGATTCTTATCTAATTCTTGTTTTATTTTGTTTATTGAGGACTCAATCTCATAATCACTAATTGTATTATTTTGATAAAGGAAATGTCTTATATCTTCATCTGCCGCCTTTTTGTTTTTTGCGTTTCTGTATAGATCGATTTTTTTATTTCGAGCTATAGTAAAAGCCCAAGTAATAAACTTAGATTTTTTAGGGTTAAATAGATTTGCTTTTGTCCAAATAGTACTAAGGACTTCCTGGGTCAATTCTTCAGATTGTTCCAAACTTAAGTTATTTTTCAGGTAGTAGGCATTAATCTTAGGGGCTAAAAAATCAAATAATTCAGCGAATGCCCCTTCGTCCTTATTTTTAGAAATTTTAGTTACAAGATTTACTAGTTTTTCATTTTCCATAATAATTTTTTATTCATCTTAAACTTTAATACTATTGTAGAATGGTATAATAACAAAAATATACATTTATACATGAAAAAAACATTACTTACATTTTTAGCTTTTTTTGTAATTTTTATTACTAAGCAATCTCTTTCAATAGAAAAAGGGCAATGGTCTTTTGTTAAAGATGAAGACTGGTGTTATATTGGTTCGTCCCCAATTAAATCCGATTTATCAGAGGAAAAAAAACGTGGTAAAAATTATATTCTTGTCTATAAAATTATTGGAAGTGAAGAAAACATTATTCAGATTGAAGCTGGGTATAAATATAATCTTAACAAAAAAATTAATGTTAAAATTGATAATACGAATTTTGATTTTTATTCAACTGAAGATTCGTCTGAGACTGCTTGGACCAATGATGATACTAAAGTTATCTATGCAATGAAAAAAGGCCTTGTATTAACTCTTACTGGAGAGTCCACAAGAGGAACTATAACAAATGATACTTATACTTTAAAAGGATTTACTAATGCAGTAAATCTTTTGAATAAAGATTGTTAGGATGCCAAAAAAAATTGTTTTAGCTTATTCAGGAGGACTGGATACAAGTGTTATCTTAAAATGGCTTCAAGTAAAATACGAATGCCCTATTGTTACATTTACTGCTGACTTGGGACAAGGGGAGGAGCTTGATCCGGTGAGAGAGAAAGCTAAGTCACTTGGAGTAGAGGAATTTTTTATAGAAGATTTGAGAGAAGAGTTTGTAAAAAATTATGTCTTTCCAATGTTTCGAGCAAATGCTCTTTATGAAGGTACGTATTTTTTAGGAACTGCAATAGCAAGACCTTTAATAGCTAAAAAACAAGTTGAAATTGCAAAAGAGGTTGGGGCAGATTTTGTTGCACACGGTGCGACTGGCAAGGGTAATGATCAGGTTCGATTTGAATTAGGATACTATGCAAATAACCCAAAGATTGAAGTTATTTCACCTTGGAGAGAGTGGGAATTTAACTCAAGAAATGACTTAATTAATTTTGCTGAAAAATATCAAATAAACATTCCAAAAGATAAACGTGGCGAAGCTCCTTTTAGTACTGATGCAAATTTACTTCACACCTCATCAGAAGGTAAAATTCTTGAAGACCCATGGGTTGATGCGCCCGAATATGTATATTCAAGAACTAAGTCAATCAAAGATGCTAATTCAGCACCAGATGAAATTATAATTTCATTTGAGCAAGGAGACGCAGTTTCAATAAATCAACAAAAACTAAAAGCTCATGAATTATTATCTAAACTAAATGAGTACGGCTTAAATCATGGAATTGGAAGAGAAGATATTGTTGAAAATCGTTTTGTAGGTATGAAATCTAGAGGTGTGTATGAAACACCAGGTGGAACAATTTTAGCTAAAGCGCATAGAGCTATTGAAAGCATTACATTAGATAGAGGGGAGGCACATTTAAAGGATGAAATAATGCCAAAATATGCAGAGACTATTTATAATGGTTTATGGTTTTCTTCTGAAAGATTAAGTATGCAAAGCTTAATAGACTCTACACAGAAGAAAGTAACTGGAGACGTTAGATTACAACTTTATAAAGGTAATGTTATTGTAAAAGGTAGAAGATCTCCTTTCAGCAAATATAATTTATCGCTTGTATCATTTGATGAAGTGGGCGATTATTCTCAAAGAGATGCGGAAGGATTTATTAAAATAAATTCATTAAGATTAAAATACTGAGGTAA
>CAYQFB010000022.1:0-8100 GCA_964416705.1 uncultured Alphaproteobacteria bacterium | reverse complement strand
ATGAAAAAAGTATGCGAAAATATAGAAAAGAAATTCAGATGATATTTCAAGATCCTTTAGCTTCATTAAATCCTAGAATGAACGTCGGTGAAATTATTAGTGAACCTCTAATCACTCATTATCCAAACTTAGATTATCAAGAAGTAAAAAATCAGGTCAAAGAAATTATGGAAAGTGTCGGTTTATTATCTAATCAAATCAATAGATATCCTCATGAATTTTCAGGAGGACAATGTCAGAGAATTGGTATTGCGAGATCTCTTATTCTTAAACCAAAATTTATTATTTGTGATG
The DNA here is from genome assembly GCA_964416705.1 of uncultured Alphaproteobacteria bacterium. Lineage (GTDB taxonomy): Bacteria > Pseudomonadota > Alphaproteobacteria > HIMB59 > CACPNW01. The sequence continues at coordinate 7,806 of CAYQFB010000022.1, read as the reverse complement.
AACCAGTATCTTCTCTTGATGTATCTATTCAAGCACAAGTAATTAATCTTTTAAAAGAATTACAGGAAAAATTTAAATTAACGTATTTGTTTATTACGCATGATTTAAATATAGCAAAACATATGAGTGATAATATTATGGTTTTAAATTTGGGAAAAATAATAGAAATTAATAATAGTTATGAGGTTTTTAATAACCCAAAGAATAATTACACAAAAAAATTAATCTCATCTATCCCTAAAATTTAATTATATAAAGTATACGTTTTCTATTTAATTATTTATATATAAAGGTAATATTTTTTTATGAATGAATTATCAATTAACCTTGAATGGAAACTACAAGAAGAAGTTTTAAAGCCTGAAGATTTTTCAAAAAATCATAAAATTAAAATTAATGATAATATTTTTAATGCAGGTTCAGCTCCTGAATATGGCGGTAAAGAAAATGAAATAAATCCAGAACAATTTCTAGCAGCTTCTGTAAGTAGTTGTCACATGATGACTTTTTTAGCTTTTGCTGCTAAAATGCGTTGGCCGGTTAAATCTTATAAAGATAAAGCTAACGCTTTTCTAGGTAAAAATTCAAAAGGTAAAATGTGTGTCAAAAAAATTGAATTAAATCCAAATATAATTTTTGATGGTGATTTCTCTGTCTCAACAGAAGAGATGGATAAAATGCAAGATCGATCTCACCGATATTGCTTTGTTGCTAATTCCTTATCTGAAGAAGTTGAAATTAAAATAAATTTATGAACGATTTAATTACTAAAGACCTCACAAAAAATATTTTAAAAATCACCTTTAATGATCCTTTGAATCAAAACACTTTAAGTCTTGATATTATCAATAATTTAAAACAAATAATTATAAATGCAGATAACAATGAAGAAGTTAAAGTTATAATTCTTGCCTCAACTGGAAAAATTTTTTCAGCAGGTCATAATTTAAAGGAAATAAATTCTCATAGAAATGATAATGATCAAGGACTAGAATTTTTTACAACTTTAATAAACCGCTGTTCGGATTTAATGTTAAAAATAATTCATAATTCAAAACCAGTTATTGCAGAAATTAATGGCGTGGCTACCGCTGCCGGTTGTCAGTTGGTAGCGAGTTGTGATTTAGCTTATGCTAGTGATATTTCAAAATTTGCAACTCCAGGAGTTAATATTGGTTTATTTTGTTCAACACCTATGGTTGCTTTATCTAGAGTAGTTAAAAATAAACATGCTTTGGAAATGCTTTTAACTGGTGATTTTATTCATGCTGATAAAGCAAAATCGATAGGTTTGATTAATAATTGCTTTAAAGAAGAAGATCTCAGTAATGAAATTAATTTAATAGCTAATAAAATATCAAATAAATCATCTTTAACTGTAAAAATTGGAAAAAAAGCATTTTATAATCAATCAGAAATGAAAATTACAAATGCTTATCAATATGCTTCAGAAATTATGATAAAAAACATGATGGAATCAGACTCAGAAGAAGGTATCAAAGCTTTTATTGAAAAAAGAAAACCAAATTGGAATTAAAATGAAATCTCTTTTATTAGATAGAAATTTAGCCTTAGAGGCTGTTAGAGTTACTGAAATTGCAGCTATTGCAAGCTCCTTTCATATGGGCAGAGGGGATGAGAAAGCAGCTGATCAAGCAGCTGTTAATGCAATGAGAGATTTTTTAAATGAACTTGATGTTAATGGCAAAGTTGTAATTGGAGAAGGTGAAAGGGATAAAGCGCCAATGCTTTATATAGGAGAAGTTATTGGTAAAGGTGATGTAAAGGTAGATATCGCCTTAGATCCCTTAGAAGGCACAACAATAACAGCTCAAGGTGGTGAAAATGCTCTATCAGTTTTAGCTATAGGTGAAGAGGGGAGTTTTTTGCATGCCCCTGATATTTATATGAAAAAAATTGCTTATGGATACAAATATGAAAATTTAGAAATTAATATAGATGATGAACCAATAACAATTATTAAAGAATTTTCTAAATATTCAAATATTAGAGAAGAAAACATTGTAGTATGCATTTTAGATAGACCTAGACATCAAGAATTAATAAGTCAAGTAAGGTCAACTGGAGCTAGAATAAAATTAATTCCAGATGGTGATGTTAGTGCAGTAATTGCAACTTCAATTGATGAAAGTGGAATTGATCTTTATATGGGTACAGGAGGCTCTCCAGAGGGTGTTTTAGCTGCAGCTGCTTTGAGATGTTTAGGTGGAAAAATTTATAGTAAGCTAATTTATGATAATGATGAAAGTTTTGAAAGAGCAAAAAAAATGGGAGTTTTAGATAAAAATCAAATTTTTGAAACAAAGGATCTGGCAAAAGGAGATGTTATGTTTTCTGCTACTGGTGTTACAGATGGAACTTTATTAAAAGGTGTTAGAATTAAAAATGATCAAGCTCATACACAATCGGTTGTTATGAGATCTCAAACAAATACTATTCGCTATATTAGTGCAAATCATAATTTAAATGTAAAAAAATATAGATCTTATTTTAAATAATATTACTAAATTATTGAATTTATTAAATAATTATAAATAATAACAAAAATATATATTACTACAGAGGTTTTTTTTGGTTTTTATCCAGCAAGAAAACCTGCTAGTTTAAATCCCATAGATGTTCTTTGTTACAAATAAACTATCTTAATAATTTAACTGATGATTGATGTAGTAGCTGCAGTAATAAAAAAAGATAATAAATATTTTATTGCTCAACGTAATAGAAATAAACATTTTGCATATCATTGGGAATTTCCAGGTGGAAAAGTCAATGATGATGAGAGCTTTGAAAATGCACTTGAAAGAGAAATTAATGAAGAATTGTCAATTAATATTAAAATAAATAAAAAAATAACATCAGAAAAATATAAAGATGAAAAAATTAATGTAGAGATTCATTATTTTTTATGTGAATCTTTAAATGAAAATATAATTTTGTCTGAGCATGAAGATATGAAATGGGTTTATAAACAAGATTTATTAAATTATAAATTAGCACCCGGAGACTCTAAAATCATAAAATATCTACTATGATTTTCTAGTTGCTATATAAACACCTAAAGCTGCTATTAATAATCCTATTAAATCATTTCTTAGTAACTGTTCTTCTAAAACAAACCATGCCATAATAGCAGTTGTAGGAGGTACTAAGAAGAATAAATTAGATGTTTTAGATGCTGATCCAATATTTATCAAATACATGAGAATAGTGAAAGCACCAAAAGACACCATAATTATTTGCCAACCCATTGATAAGATAAATGATCTAGTAAAATGAATGTAAGAAATTTCAAATAATAGAGAAACAAAGAATAAGAAAATAGCAGCAGCAACAGCTTGATAAAAATTATTTACAGTCAAAGATAGTTTATTTGTAAATTTTTTTTGCCAAATTGTTGCTGTGGTTGCTCCTATTAATGCAACTATAGATGCAATTATTCCCAAAAGAGGAATTGTTTTTCCAATATCTAACCCAATGACTAAAACTGTTCCAATTAATCCTAATAATATTCCTACCCATTGAGTAAAGGTAACTTTTTCTTTTAAAATTGGACCACTCAAAATATTTGTTAATACTGGCTGTAAACCTACTATTAAAGCAGAAAGAGTAGCTGATAATCCAACACTGTATGAAAAAAATACCCCACCAAGATAAAATCCATGAAAAAATATTCCAGTAATAGCAGATTGAAAAATTAAGAAACTTTTAACAATTATCTTTTCTTTAAAAAGATATGCAAAAAATAAAAAACCAAAAGCCACAATAACAAAGCGGAATGAAAGAGATGCGAATGGGCTAGCTGATTGGACAATTATTTGTCCACTAACAAAAGCAGAGCTCCAAAAAAAAACAAATAAAAAAGGAAAAAGGTTTGTCATCTATGTTTATAAAGTTATTACACTATATCTATAAAAAATTAAGGAGATACTATGTCAATATTAACTAAATATAATGAAGCATTTATAAATAAAGATGAAGCTGCAATGAATGATGTTCTTCATGATGATTATAAATTTACAATGCATGCCTCTGGAAATGTCCTATCTAAACAAGATGTAATAAGTTGGGCTCTTAGTGATGATATCAATAGAGATAAGGTTAGAATTATTTACGAAAATGAAGATATAGGTATTGAACATTCATTTGTGACTTTTAATGATGGTAATACGCAAGCTGTAATGGCTGTTTTCAAATTTCAAGATGGAAAAATTATTTCACTTGAAACTGGTGCTACTAATATGCCAAAATAAATTATTTTATTAAGCAAGTAATATTAATTACTTGCTTATTTTTATGATTTTTCTAACAAATATTTTAAAAATAAAAAAAATCCCTAATTTATCTTGGAGTTCTAATAATCCTTGTAATTTTAGGCCAAAATTGATTACATTAATTTATCTTGTATTTGGTTTGATTTTATTTGGCGTAGGTGAAACCCTTCTGATAACCGCTAATCAAGGAGTAAGTCCTTGGACTGTTCTTGCTCAAGGTCTTTCATTTAAGTTAAACATATCTATAGGAGCTACAACTTTCATGGTCAGTATAATTGTTTTGTTTTTATGGTATCCTTTAAAACAAAAACTTGGATTAGGTACTATTTTAAACGTCATATTAATTTCAATTGTAATAGATTTCTCATCTCCTATACTTCCTTATCCAGACACTTTATTTTATCAAATATTACAATCTATTATTGCGGTTCTAATTGTAGGCCTTGGAAGTGGATTATATTTAACAGCAAATCTTGGACCAGGACCTCGAGATGGTCTCATGACAGGTTTACAAGAATTAACTGATCAACCAATCGCGTTTATAAGAACTATAATAGAGGTTACCGCAGTAATAATTGGTATTTATTTAGGAGGTGTAGTGGGTATTGGAACTTTATTATTCGCTTTTGGAATAGGACCTAGTGTATCTTTAGGTATTTTTATTGTTATGAAATTTTTTAAATAATTATAGTTTTTTTTGGCTTAGGATAACATCAACAATTACTGCAATTAATAAGTTCATCATTGTAATAGCACAAATAATAATAAAACTAAAAAAATAAATCCATGCCCACCAAAATATTTCTTGAAGTGGAAGCATTACAGTTTCCCAGCTAGATAAAGTTAAAACTTGAAAAAGAGTAATTAATGAAACTCCAACATCTCTCCATCTATAAGGAATAACTTCTCCAAACAAGATAGAGCCTATTGTGGCATAAATATAAAGAATTATAAAAAGCAATAAACTTACATAAAATACTTTTTTTATTGAATTTATTAGTGCTTCAATGATTTTTTTTAATTCAGGTATAACAGAAATTAATCGCAAAACTCTAAAGACACGCAATAACCTTAATAACAAGTAACTAGAATTATTAGGTATTGGAATTAATGATATAAATACGATTAGTGTATCGAATATATTCCAACCGCTTTTAAAAAAATCCCTTTTATTATGTTCACTTAAAAAACGTATTAAGATTTCCACTACAAAAAATACTGTAATTCCATAATCAAGTAATTGAATAGAGTTTTTGATTATAGGATTAAGATCGTAAGTGCTTATGCCAACATTTATAGCATTTAAAATGATAATAAAAATTACTGAGAATTGAAAAACTCTTGATGAATTCAATTTAAATAATGTATTTTTCACTAACTAATTCTTATAATCATTAAAAAAAAATTTTAAATAGTAATTTATTTTTCATAATTTATAGTATTTTTTATGCAAAAAGAGAATCATGATAGATATAAATGCCCTGAATGTGATTCTGAAACTATTAGATTTAGATTTAAAGTAACACCTAAAGATAAAAATAATGCTTACGCAAATGTTAATGAAGAAATTCAATGTTCTAAATGCTTTATGGATATTCCCTCTAATGTTTTTATAATTGAAGATAAAAGTAATCTCGAAGATAACAAGAGAATATGGCAATCTTTTTATAAACCAGAACATTTAAAAGTTGCCGCTAAATGCTCAAAATGTAATTTATATTACTGGGAAATCGAAAAACAATTATCTAAATTAAATATCACCTCACCTGATATCTTTTATCAAACATATGATACTAAAGGAAGTGGAGGCAAAATGGTTTGCAGATTATGTGATCCAGAAGCTTTTAAGAACAATAAACAATAAGGAGACAATATGCCAGTTATAAGAGTAGAAATGTTTAAACGAACACAAGAGCAAAAAAGAGATTTAGTTAGAGAACTTACTGATGCTTTTGTTAGAACTTGTGGAGGAAATAAAGATGCAATTAAAATTTTGATTACTGAAGTTGATGAAAATAATTGGGCATCAGGTGGTATTATAACTTCAGATAATAAAAACTAATATAACAACTTATAGCTACTAAATTTATTAACTAACCTTTTTTCCAAGGACCAAAATCTTTATCATCTGTAATAAACTCGTAACCTATAACTTCTTTATCCCCTACAACCCACCCATCATGACCTGGCGCTAGAAAATATGACTCACCCTCTGTGATATCCATTTCGGTTCCGTCATCATGTTTTACATGTAATATTCCCTGAGCTATAACTCCAACATGGCCTGCCTGACAGGACTCTGTCTCAACAATTGGTTTAATACAAGTTGACCATTTCCAACCTGGTTGAAGTATAACTTTAGTAAGCGTTACATTATTTAGCGTTACTGTAGATGAATGAGCTTTTTCTGGTGTTTTTATATCGCCATCAGTAAAAGATTTTTTCATAACATTTGACATTTTTCCTCCTTATTTAATATAAGTAAAATTAATATTAAATTTAATTGAATGTCTATCCAAATAAACACTGAAAGATTAGTTTTAAAAAAAATAAAACTAAAAGATATCAATCCACTTATAAAAAATCTTAATAACTGGAATATAACAAAATGGTTAATAAATGTACCATTTCCTTATACAATTAATGATGCAAAGAATTGGATAAATAAATCAATTAAAAAAGAATTGTCATTAAATATTTATTATAACAATATACTTATTGGCGGAATTACAATTGATAAAAGAAAAGATGATAGTTCTTTTGTACTGGGGTATTGGTTAGGAGAAGAGTACTGGGGTAAGGGTTTTGCTACAGAGGCAAGTGAATCTATAATCGCATATTTTTTTTCAAATAGTTCAGCAACAAAAATTTATGCCAGTCATATGTTTGGTAATGAAAAATCAAAAAAAATATTAACTAATCTTGGATTTAAAAAAATTAATACAGGTAATGTGTTCTCGTTATCAAGAAAAGAAGAAGTTCAGGATATAAATTATGAATTAATAAAATCTTAGACTTTTAAGCAAAGTCTAAGATATGTTGTTTATTTATTATGATTTAAAATTACATTACCTGTTTTTCCATCAACTGATTCAATAAGATCTTTATTTAAGTCCATTCTTTTTGATCTCGCTGCAGACGCTCTTTCCATTGCATCATTATCAGCATATAAAGAAACAAACATTAAAGTTGTATCGTCTACACGTACTTCTAATAATTGTTCTGCTTCAGAGAATTCAGTAGGTGCATTATTTTTATAAGTTTCTTCAATTTCATCAGCGCCTTCTTTTGATTTAAAGTTTAAAGTTGTTATTCTAGCTACAGACATTTTTTTCTCCCTTAAAATTAATTATTCTAGCTTAATAGTATACTGATATAATAATTAATTTTTTTTATTTTTATACACTTATATGTTAATCGATTTGAATATTTTATCAAATTATGAAACAATATTTTTCACATAATTCACCAATTTTGATGCTAATTCTTATGTCTGTTGCTACTCCAATTGCTT
>CAYQFB010000021.1:0-8237 GCA_964416705.1 uncultured Alphaproteobacteria bacterium | reverse complement strand
TTTACTAAACAAATTTTTTTAATATCTTCAGTTGAAGAATATTCTTGATTAAATGAATTACTTGTTATTGCTAATATTGTTAAGTCTGTATCTTTATAATTTAAAAACAGATTTTGAAGATTGCCATATTGGGGAGTAAAACCACATCTGGACGCTGTATTGACCATAAATATTGGCTTACCTTCGAATTTATTTAACTCTACAGAGTTTCCATCTATATCTTCAAAAGAAAAATCATAAATTGTCATATTTTTTGTATATCCTGTGTTCCAATAAAAAAACATTAATAAAAAAGTACTTAATCTAATGATTTTCATGGTATTAATAGTCATAACTTATAGATAAATAGAATATGGAAGCTATCAATAGTTTTAAGGAACTTTTTTCAGAAGTGTGGAATGAGGGTGTTTTTGGTTTAAATGCTTCTGAAATCATTATAGCTTTTATTATTTTTTTAATATTTTATGTTTTACGAAGATTATTTGCGAGGTTTATTATAAGTAAATTAAATAAGCTGGTGAACAGAACTTCAACTAAAATCGATAACACTGTTGTAGAGGTAATTGAAGGACCTTTAAAGTTTCTTCCTATTGTTTTAGGGTTTTTTATTGCAACTTCTTACATTGAACTATCGATAGAAGTGCAAGACTTTATTGATTTATTAAACAGAACTTTAATTACAGTTTTTATTTTTTGGTTACTTCATCAACTAGTTATTCCATTTTCTTATATTATAAAAAATTTTGAAGATAAAATTTCTAAACCACTTGTTAACTGGACTTTAAAAGGATTAGAAATAATTATTATTGTTCTTGGAATTGTTGCAGTTTTAGAACTTTGGGGCATTAAAGTTGGACCTGTTATAGCTGGATTAGGATTGTTTGGTGTCGCTGTAGCACTGGGAGCACAAGATTTATTTAAAAATCTAATTAGTGGTATAATGATTTTAATGGAAAAAAGATTTACTATAGGCGATGTGATTTTAGTCTCTAATGAAGTTGAAGGTGTAGTCGAGCAAATAGGTTTCAGATCAACTTTAGTTAGAAGGTTTGATTCAACTCCAGTAATGATACCTAATTATAAATTTGCTGAACAATCTGTTACTAATTATTCAAGAAGACATCATAGAAGAATTCGATGGCTTATTGGCCTTGAATACAAAACTAATATTGATCAACTAAAAAAAATTAGAGATCAGATAACTAAATTAATTACAGAGAATAACGATTTTGCAAAGAATGAAAATAGTGGTTTTTTTGTTCGAATAGATAGTTTCTCTGATAGCTCAATAGATATGTTAGTTCAGGCATTTACTGTTACAAATGATTGGTCAGAGTTTTTAAGAATTAAGGAAGAATTAGCAGTTTCTATTATAGAAATAGTTGAATCAAATAAAGCTGGCTTTGCTTTTCCTAGTCAATCTTTGTATGTTGAATCTTTTCCAATTGAAAAACCTGAGATTTTTAATCCAAAATCTTCTAAATGAAACAATCCTTAGAAACAAACAGAATTGTTACAGGTTCACTTTTTATTATAGCAAGTATTGCTGTTGCATTTATTTTGAATTTTGCACAACCTTTTTTAGTTCCTCTGGTAATAGCTTTATTGATTCGTATTTTAATTGATCCAATTATTGATTATCAAATTGATTATCTACATGTTCATAGAATAGTTGCAGTTTTTGTGAGTCTTTGCCTTATAGTTTTTTTATTTATAATAATTGTACCTTTTATAGGTTCTTCAGTGATCACTTTTTTACAATCAGCTGATGATTATAACAACAAAGTATTAATATTAATTGATATTGGTATTTCTAAATTAAAAGAATTTAATATAGAAATAGATAGAGAGACTATAAGAAACTCACTAAATACACTTCCTTTACTTGATTGGGCGTCAGCAATATTAAGTAATAGTGCGAATTTTATTTCAAAGTTAGTTTTAGTAATAATTATGACTCTTTTTTTATTGTTAGGTAAAAAATCAAATAATACTTCTCCTCAATGGAATGACATTATTAGTCATGTTAAAAAATATATTTTTACTAAATTTATTACTTCTTCAATAACAGGTGTAGCAGCTGGATTAATATATTGGTTTATGGGTTTGGAGCTTGCATTTATTTTTGGTTCATTAACTTTTATACTTAATTTTATTCCTGTAGTTGGCTCAATTATTGCAGTTATACTTCCGATCCCAATTGCTATTTTGCAATATACTGATGTATCTTCAGTCCTTTTGATAATTTTTTTACCAGCAATTATCCATCAGATTATTGGAAATGTTATAGAGCCAAAAATATTTGGAGATGCTTTTGGACTTCACCCAATTACTATAATCCTATCTCTGATATTTTGGGGAATGATTTGGGGCATTATAGGTGTTCTTTTAGCAGCACCTCTTACTGCAATAATAAGGGTTACTTTTGAGAGATTTGAGTCGACAAAACAGATAGCTAGATTATTAGAGGGAAAAATTCACCTTAAAATCTAAATTATTTTAATATCTCTTTCACTATTTCATAACTAAAGCCAGCTCTCGCCATCTTTGATAGTTTTTTTTTATAATCTATATTATCATTTAGTAAATTTCTTTTCTTTGCAAATTTCAAAGCATTTTCTTTTTCTAAATTTTGATTTTTTTCATAAAATAAAGAGATTTGTTTATCTGCTAGTACGCTGTTAACACCTTTGCGAATAAGATATTGTTTTATATAATTTTTCGATTTTACTTGATTTAAAAGTGCGTTTATCTTTGATTCAGCATATATTGCATCATTTATAAGTTTGAGTTGCTCTAATTTATCAATAATGATTTTTATTTCTTTATATAGTTGATACCTTATTTTTTTTTCATCAGTTAATCGTCTAATTTTTTTTATCAAAATGTATTCTAAATTTTTTTTACTGGAAGAATATTTACTTAAATAATAAATTGCATATTTTAATAATTTTTCTTTATTATCCATTTTTTATAATTATATCTTAAACTATTATTTTAAAAATATATTAAAACATGTTCACCTATAATTATTTGTGTATTTATACTTTATTTAAAAAAGAGGTATTTAGATTTCTTAAGGTTGGTATTCAAACTGTTGTAGGACCAGCAATTAGCTCACTTTTATTTTTAGCTGTTTTTTCATTAGCATTAGGAAGATCAGTTAATCAAATAAACAATGTTAATTTGTCAGAATTTATTGCTCCAGGACTTATAATGATGACAATGCTTCAAAATTCATTTGCTAATGGAGCTTCCAGTATAGGTCAATCTAAATTTCAAGGAAACATAGTTGATATTCTAATGGCTCCATTATCTGATTATGAACTTGCAATAGGATATATATTCGGTGCCATAGCAAGAGGCGTAATATGCGGTTTAGTAACATTTCTCGGGATTTTATTTTTTGTTCCACTTAGCATTCATTCTTATTTTGCATTATTTTTTTATACTATAATGGGCTGTTTTATGATGGGGAGCATGGGAGTTATGGTTGGAATATGGGCAGATAAATGGGATCAGCAACAAGGAATTACTAATTTTATTGTTCTCCCTCTAACTTTTTTATCAGGTACATTTTATTCAATCTCTAGACTGCCAGAATTCTGGCAAAACTTTGCTTTAATAAATCCTTTTTTTTACAATATAGATGGTTTGCGATATGCTTTTATAGGTAAGTCTGATACTCATTTATTGTTTGGTGGAGCAATTCTAATGCTTTTAAATATTTGTTTATTTTTTTTATGTTATTTAATGTTTAAAAAGGGTTACAAATTAAAATCTTAAAATTTAAAAATGAATACAAAAAATAAAAGCTATATCATGCCTACTTATGGACAAAGAGATTTGATCTTTGCAAAAGGTAAGGGTTGTTATTTATATACTCACTCTGGGAAAAAATATTTAGATTTTGCGGGAGGTATAGCAGTAAACTCACTTGGTCATTGTCATCCAAAATTAGTAAATATTTTAAAGAAACAATCAGAAATACTTTGGCACACATCAAATTTATATAAAAATAATAATCAAGAATTATTTGCTAAAGAACTATGCAAAAAAACATTTGCAGATAAGGTTTTCTTTACAAACTCTGGTGCTGAAGCCATAGAATGTGGTTTAAAGGTTATTAAAAGTTATTGGAATTTAAAAAATAAACATAAAAAAAATATTATTACTTTTAAAGGAGCTTTCCATGGAAGAACCTTTGCGGCTCTATCTGCTCAAAAAAACAAAACTTATTCTGAAGGTTTCAGACCTTTATTGAGTGGGTTTAAGAATATACCATTTAATGATGAACAAGCCTTAAAGAAAAATATTACTAAAGAAACTGCTGCAATTTTAATAGAACCTATTCAGGGTGAAGGAGGTATTAAACCTGCATCAATTCAATTTTTAAAATTCATTAAGGAGATTTGTAAAAAAAATGATATTCTTCTTTTTTTAGATGAAGTTCAGTCTGGTTTTGGAAGATCTGGAAAATTATATTCTCATGAATGGGCAAAAATTAAACCAGATATTTTAGCAACTGCAAAAGGAATAGGCTCAGGATTTCCTTTAGGTGCTTGTTTAGCAACAACAAAGGCAAGTATTGGTATGACTAAAGGAAAACATGCATCTACTTATGGTGGAAATCCTTTAGCTGTATCAGTTGGAAGAGAAGTTTTGAAAATTGTTTCTAATAAAAAATTTTTAAATAATGTAGATATGATATCTAGATATCTTTGGAAAAACTTAAAAAAATTGGAACGTCATTATGATGAAATTGTTGATGTTAGAGGAGCGGGACTGTTACTAGGTATAAAAACAAAACAAAATAATATAATAGTATCCAATAAATTGAAAAAAAATAAATTATTAAGTGCGCCAGCTGGAGATAATATAATTAGGTTGGCTCCTCCATTAATAATTAATAAACAGCACGTAGACGAAGCAATTAATATAATAGATGAAACTTTAAAAAAACTATCATGAAACATTTTATAGATATAGCTGATTTTAATCCCAAAAAACTTAATGCAATAATTAAAACTGCAAAACAAATTAAAAAAAATCCAAAGAAATTTGCTAATAAATGTAAAAGTAAAACACTTGGAATGATTTTTGAAAAAGAGTCAACTAGAACAAGAGTAAGTTTTAATGTTGGATTTAAAAAACTAGGTGGTCATTCTATTGAGCTTAATCCTATATCAATGGGCTTTGGGAAAAGAGAAAATTATCAAGATATTATTAGAACATTATCACAATTTATTGATATACTTATGATTAGAAATGATGACCATAATATTATTAGAAATTTAAGCTCCTTGAATGTTTTACCAATAATAAATGGCCTTTCAGACTTTAGTCATCCTTGTCAAATTTTATCTGATTTTCTTACAATAAATGAAAAGTTAGGAAATATAAAAAGTCAAAGAATTTGCTGGGTAGGAGATTACAATAATGTTTTAAGATCTTTGATAGAATTACAAAGTTTATATAAATTTAAACTAAATGTAGTTATACCAAAAGAGATTTTAAATAAAAATAAGTCCAAAATATTAAAAAAAAATAATACAAATTTAATGGTTACAAATGTTATATATGAAGGCGTTAAACATGCAGATTGTGTGATGACAGATGCATGGGTTTCAATGGGTGAAAAATCAACAAAAAAAAAATACTTTAAAAATTATCAAGTGAATAGTGATATAATGAAAAATGCAAGTAAAGAGGCAATATTTATGCATTGTCTTCCAGCGCATCGAAATGAAGAAGTATCTTCAGATTTACTTGATAGTAATAAATCAGTTGTATGGGAACAAGCTCGAAATAGAATGTTTGTGCAACAAGCTATAATTTTAGATTTATTATGAAAAAAATAATTATTTTATTTATTTTTTTATTTGCTTTATCATGTCAACCTATTGAAAGAATCAATAGCGTGGTATTTGATAATAATCAGTTTTCCAAATTTGATATACTTTCTGCTTCAATTAAAATTACTAACATTTTTGAAAAAAAAATATCTTATCCATATATAGGGCATACTTTGGAAGTTGATCCCTCTCAAAGAATAATTAATTGGGTAAATGATAATTTTAGGGCTATAGGTAATGAAAATATATTTACTGTTACAATTTTAGATGCGTCATTAACTCAAACTGAGTTTGAAAATAATGAAGCAAAAAATTTCGATGAGAAAACTAATTATAAATATGAATTATTTTATTTAATTGAGTTTAATTTATATGATGATTCCAGAAATCTAGTTGCGTCTACATTAGTAGAAAATTCTAGATCTACTACATCAGGATTGTTTATATCGATTCAGGAGAGAGAAAACATTATAAATGATTTGGTTTACCAGGGTTTGAATGATATATCTAATGAATCAAAGTTACTTCTTATAAAATATATGGGTGATTTTATTTTATAATTATTTTCTCCAGAAATTTTTAGAAAATAATACTAGTATTGTAAAAATTTCTAATCTGCCAACTAACATAGTAATTGCTAGTACCCATTTTCCCATATCATGTATTTCAGAATAGTTACCAGTAGGACCTATCATTTCACCAATTCCCGGTCCTACGTTTGAAATTGCAGATGCAGAGGCAGATAAAGCAGTTAAAAAGTCTATTTCTAGAAAGCTTAAGATAACAGCAGATAATATAAACAACAAAACATAAATAAAGAAGAAACTAATAATAGAAGTATATGTATTTTCCGTAACTGTTTTTTTATTAAATTTCATTAAAAAAACAGCATGTGGCTGTGTTAACTTTTTAATTTGTAACCTAAAACCTCTAAATAAAATTTGAAATCTGAAAACTTTTATACCTCCTGTTGTTGAGCCTGCGCAACCACCTATAAACATAATAATTAAAATAATAATTAAACCAAAACCTCCCCAATTATTATAATTTGCAGAAGTATAACCAGTGCCTGTTAAAATCGATGTAATGTTAAATGTAGCCAATCTTAATGCTTGAATCCAATCAATGTTTAAATAGTTTTTTAGCCATATCAATGTAATAAAGATTATTGAAATTAATAAAAAAAGAAAAAGTTTTATTTGGTCATCATTAAAAATAGACTTTCTTTGACCATGAATAAATTTAATAAATATTACAAATGGCAAACTTCCTAAAATCATAAATATAGTAGAAATATTTTCTAAAGAATAAGAATCAAAATATCCAAAAGATAGACTTTTGTTTGAAAAACCTCCAGTAGAAATAGTTGTCAAGCAATGAATTAGAGAGTCAAATGCGCTCATTCCGAAAAAATAATATGAGAAAAAGCACATTATTGTAAGGCTTATATACAAACTTGTTATTTCAAAAATAAATTTGTTAATTTTAGGAAGAGTTTTTTCATAAGGATCATCATGTTCCATGTGTAATAATTGCATTCCACCAATCTGTAAGGTTGGAAGTATAGCAATTGCTAGTACAATTATTCCAATTCCTCCAAACCACTGTAATAATGATCTCCAAATAAGAATTCCCTCTGATAAATTATTTAGTTCTGATATAACTGTTGATCCAGTGGTTGTGATTCCACTAACCGATTCAAAAAAAGCATTTGTAAAACTTAATGATGCGCTTGAATATATAAAAGGTAATGAGCCAAATAAAGCTATTAGTAGCCAAGATAAAATAGTTAATAAAAAAGCTTGCCGAAGATCAATCTTGATTTTTTCTTTTTTAAAACCAACATAAAGAACAAATCCTATTAAGAATGTAAGAGAACTAATAAAAAAAAATTGTTTCCAATCCTCATTATTATTTATTAAATCAAAAAACATTGGAATTAATAACGCAATAGATTCAATGCATAAAAGCAATCCTAGTATGTTAAGTATAGGGCGAAAATCTCGCATGTATCAATAATATATTAATTTAAATTATTTTTAACAAAAGGACTATCAAGCGAAAATTGAGGAATAATTGCATCAAATTTTTTACCTTTATTTGTTTCCATTTCATAGTGCCCTTCCATAAAACCAGATGGTGTTGATAATGGAGTTCCACTTGTATATTCAAACTTTTCACCAGGATTTAGAACTGGTTGTTCTCCTACTACACCCTCACCTCTTACTTCTTGTTCAGATCCATTAGAATCAATGATTTTCCAATATCTGTTTTTGAGCTGAACTTTTTCATTACTTTGATTATCTATAGTAACTTGATAAGCCCATACAAAATGCTGATCATCAGGCTCTGACTGATCATCCAAAAAATAAGGGTTTACAG
>CAYQFB010000020.1:0-8524 GCA_964416705.1 uncultured Alphaproteobacteria bacterium | reverse complement strand
AGACGAAGGGGTCTTATGAAAGATTATATACATATTAAACTTGATTTTTCAAATTATTTAATCAATTTTCATGACATCTTTTATAATCAATTGAGGTTCGATATCTCTAGAAAATTTATCTGGAGTAACACTACATCCAAAATAAAATTTGTATTGATTAAACTTTTCTAAATAGTCTCCTACAATTGTTCCTTTAGAATTAAAACAAATTCCTTTAATTTTATTACCTAAATCATTTTCAAAAAATATTAAAATATGTTTATTTTTAAGAATTTTTATTGAATCAATTTTTAAGTCACTAATAATAAAATATGGCTCAGGATTACCTTTGCCATAAGGTTGGAGCTTTTCTAGAGAGTCAAGTAAATTAAGATTAAGATCATTTACAGAAATAATTAAATCAAAATTAATTATTTTTTCAAAAACATGTTGTTCGTATAATTTAAAACTTTCATCAAGATAATTTTTAAAGTTTTCCAAATCTTTATAGTTTAATTTCAATCCAGCGGCCATTGCATGGCCTCCACCTTCTATAATTAAACCTTTGATTTTTGCATTTAAAATAATACTACCTAAATCAACACCGTCTATTGATCTTGCTGATCCAACTCCAAAAGTGTTTAAGAAAGATAAAACGATAACAGGTTTATTGAATATATCTAATAATTTACTAGCAACTATTCCTAAAACACCTTGATGCCAATTTTCACCATAAACTAAAATGTATTTAGAGTTTTGTTGTATCTCAGCTTGTTTAGTTGCTTTTTCTAAAATTTGACTCTCAATTAATTTTCTTTTTTCGTTAAACAAATATAGTTTTCTGCTAATAATTTCAATTTGTTCAGTATCATTTGTAATTAAAAGTTTTGAAGCTAATGTAGAGTCATCAATTCTACTTGCCGCATTAATTTGAGGTCCAACAATGTAACCAAGATCTTGAGAGGATGGAGAGGAGTTAATCTTAGAATTATCTATTAATTTAGAAATACCCTTATGATATCTTTTATGAATAAGTTCCAAACCTTTTAATACAAATAATCGATTAAATTGTTTCAACTCTACAACATCACATACTGTCCCCAAGGCAACTAAATCTAAATAAGATAAAAGATTTGGTTCTTTTTTATTATTAAATAAATTATGATTTCTTAATTCCTTTCTTAGTGACATTAAAAATAAGAATGTAACACCAACAGCTGCCATTTGTTTATAATCACTTTTATCATCAAATCTATTTGGATTAATTATTGAATGCACCCTTGGTAATTCAAATTTACTTAAATGATGATCAATAACAATAACGTCAATCTTTTGAAATTCTTCATTATCAATAATGTTATTTGAAGTTGTTCCACAGTCTAAAGTAAATAATAAATCAATATTTTGCAATTGCATTTCCCTCATAAGTTTTAGATTAGGGCCATAACCATCCACTAACCTATTAGGAATTTTAAGAATTATTGAAGAATTATAATTTTTTAGAAATTTATATAAAATAGATGCTGAAGTTGATCCATCTACATCATAATCTGCAATTATTCCAATTTTTTGATTTTTTTTTATTGCTTCAACAACTCTTTCAGTAGCAAGAGTCATATCTTTAATTTTACTTGGGTTTGGAATGTGTTGATTAATATTTGGATTTAAAAAAAAATCAATATTCTCTTCTTTTATTTTCCTTATTGATAAAAGTTTTCCAACAATTAACGGTAATTCAAATTTTTGAGATAAATATGATGCGTTTCTTTCATCGTAATCAATTAATTTCCATTTTTTATTTAATAATGAGCTTAAATGCTTAAATTTGTGAATTTCAGTCTTCAATTGGAATTATAGATATATTTTCATGAACAAACTCAAGATCAGCAATTTTTTTTACTGAATTAAGTAGCTCTGATGTTTTTATTTTATGAGTTATAATTAATATAGGTATATTATTTTCTTTATTATCCGGAGTTTGAAGGATTTTTTCGACAGAAATATTAGAATCATTTAAGTAAGTAGTTATTATTGATAGAACGCCAGGTTGATCTTTTACTCTTATTCTTAAATAAAATTTAGATTCTAACTTAGATGAGTCAAATTTTTGATAATTTTTTAAATGATTAACATTGTAACCTATAGATTTAAAATTAGAATTATTTGAAATTTCAAATATATCAGAAATGATAGAACTGGCTGTAGGTAATCCACCAGCGCCTTCTCCTTCAAGATATAAATTTTGAAGTTCATCTGTTTCAATATTAATTGCATTTAACGCACCATTGACATTTGCCAATGGTCTATCTAAGGGTATTAATTTAGGTTTAGTAGAACTGTAAATCATATTATCAATTAAGGAGCACTCAGATATTAGCTTTATCTTAAAACCTAACTGCTTAACAAAATTGATATCTTCTATAGTTATTTTTTCTATTCCTTCTACTTCGTTTAAATTAAAATCGACATTTCCCCCAAATGCAATAGTACTGAGTAATGTAAGTTTGTGCGCAGCGTCATACCCTCCTATATCTAATTTAGATTCATGATCTGAAGTAAAACCCTTTTGTTTTGCATCATCTAAAACATCATTAAATGATTTGTTTTGAGTTTCCATAGTGGTAAGAATGTAATTTGTTGTTCCATTAAGAATGCCTGAGATTTTTTTAACCTTATTTAAAAAAATATTATTTTTTAAAGTTTTAATTATTGGAATTCCGCCAGCAACAGCAGCTTCAAAAAGTAAAGATACTTGATTTTTTTCAGCAACTTCAAAAAGTTCTTGTCCATACATAGCTAACATAGCTTTATTACCAGTAACAACATGAATTTTTTGATTTAATGCAGATTTTATTAAATCATAACTTATATCTTTTTCATAACCTATTAATTCAATTAAAATATCAGGTTTTACATTATTTATATTTAGTAAATCAATTGGATGCTCAACCAATTTGTAGTTTTTAATATTGAACGTTCTATCTTTATCTTTATTTTTTGCTGATAAACCTATTATATTTATATTTAAATTAGATTTATTTTTTATGTATGTAGAATTATTTTCTATTAAACTTACTACAGAAGAACCTACATTTCCTAAACCAGCAATACATATGTTTAGATTTTTCATCAGTTATTTAATTTATTTTTAATACAAGTATCTATATCTGTTTTATCATTTGATGATAATTCACACAAATCAAATAATTC
The DNA here is from genome assembly GCA_964416705.1 of uncultured Alphaproteobacteria bacterium. Classification (GTDB taxonomy): domain Bacteria; phylum Pseudomonadota; class Alphaproteobacteria; order HIMB59; genus CACPNW01. Next base: position 5,335 of record CAYQFB010000020.1, on the reverse strand, counting down.
TTCTTTAGATAATTTTAAATCTTTAAAATTTGGAACAGAATCTATATCTGGGTAACTGCAAGAAAATAATGTTACAATTATTAAAATAATGAATAATTTCATTTTGTTAAAGCTGAGCATTCATTAAATCCCTGGCTTACATTAAAACATTGTACAGCCTGTCCTGCAGCTCCCTTAATAAGATTATCAATTAAACTAACTATAATAACCTTGGAACTATCATAATGGTCAAATATTTTTAATACGCAATTATTAGTATTTTGAATAGAAAAAAAATCTGCCCTTTGATCATTTTGTATAAAATTTATAAACTGGTTTTTAATTGCCATATCATTAAAACAATGAATTACATCATTTTTGGTAATACCAGGTAATAAATCACAATACATCGTTGACATCATGCCTCTAAAATTTGGCAAAATATGCGGATTAAATGAAAATAAAACTTCAGAGTCTTTGGTATTTTTCTTTAATTCTTGTCTAATTTCACAAATGTGTCGATGACTATTCGTATTGTAATTAAAAAAATTAAAATCATCTGAATTTTTTATATTATTTAAATCAAATTTTTTACCTGCACCACTGTATCCAGATTTAGAGTCAATTATTATATTTTTTGAACTAATTATATTGTTTTTTAGTAGAGGTATTAGTGGTATTAATACAGAGGTTGGATAACAGCCAGGAACTGCAATATTTATTTTGTTTATTAATTTGTTTTTATTAATTTCTGGAAGTCCGTAAACAAACTCATTTAATAAATTTGGAATGCAATGCTTTTCATCATAATTTATCTTATAAGTCTCAATATCATCTAATCTAAAATCTGCAGATAAATCTATAATTTGAAGTTTATTGTAAAATAATTTTACATATTTGTGAGAAACTCCATGAGGTAGTGCTAAAAAGACTGTATCAACTGAAGAAGAATCAAAACTTTTATTTAATTTAGTTGATGGATTATTTGGAAGTTCTATTGAAGTGTCAATTTCTTTAAGTAATGTTTCCGGGTTGTTTTCTGTTCCAAAAAAAACTAAATTAACATTTGGATGTTTAGATAGTATTTTGATTAATTCCAAACCAACAAAGCCAGTTGAGCCAAGTATGGCTACTGATACTTTTTTTGACATAATAAACTTTATCTTTTAGAAAATTGGTAACTTCTTCTCGCTTTTGCCAAACCAGATTTTTTTCTTTCAACAACTCTTGAATCTCTTGTAATAAATCCAACCTTTTTTAAAGCTGGTCTTAAAGAGGTATCATAGATACTTAAAGCTTTGCTAATTCCATGTCTTATTGCCCCAGCTTGACCAGATAGACCCCCACCCTTAACTGTTGCCATAATTTCATAAACATCTTCTCCATCAACAACATTGAGAGGTTGATTAACTATCATTTGTAAAACAGGCCTTGCAAAGTATTTATCCAAAGTTTTACCATTAACAGAAATTTTACCACCACCGCGCTTTAGCCACACTCTTGCTATTGAATTTTTTCTCTTACCAGTTGCATATACTCTATATTTATTATCAAGTTTTGGCTGGATTGTATTTTCTATGTTATTTTCTAAGTTTTCCATATTTATTTTTTAAAATTTTTTTTATTTAGTTTAGCAAAATCAATTATTTTTGGTTGTTGTGCTTCATGTGAATGTTTTTCGCCAGAATAAATTTTACAATTTGATAATTGTTTCTTTCCAAGAGGTCCTGAAGGAATCATTCGTTTAATAGCAAGCTTAATAATTTCATTAGATTTTTCTTTAGATTTCATTTTTTCAGGGTTAGTTTCTTTTATTCCACCAGGATATCCAGTGTGCCGGTAATAAATTTTTTCTTTAGCTTTTTTCCCAGTCAAATGAACATGATCTGCATTGATAATAATTAAGTTGTCTCCACAATCTTGGTTTGGGGTATAATGAGGCTTATTCTTACCTCTTAATAAATTAGCTGAAAATACTGCAAGTCTGCCTAATACAGCATCTTTTGCATCAATTAAAATCCAGTCTTTCTTTATTTCTTCTTTTTTTAAGCTAAAAGTTTTCATTTCGGTGCTCCACTTACATATTAGACAAATTTAAGTCAATATAATAATAATAAAAACCCTCCTTTTGAGAGGGTTTTTATTGATTATTAATCTAAATTCAAAAATATTTAATAAAATATGATAAGTATATAGTGTATATATATTATTTTTATTAAGAAATTAATACTTTCAATTTGTTAATTATTTTTTTTAATTTTATTTTATTATTATTATTTAATTGAATATTCTGTTGATTATTTGCAATATTAGATACTTGACTAAATTGTTTTTCTAGTTTTTTTGAAGAAATGATCTTTTTTACTAAATCAAGTGAATAATTATGCCTTCCCTCTTCAAATAAAATACTTTTAATAGTTAATAATTTATTTATGTGATTTTGATTAAAATACCTAGTACCGCCCTTTGTTCTCATTGACAAACCTTCTATTCTTAATCGCTTTGTTTTGGGATCAATAGAATCCCAATGTCTAATAACATGCTCCTTAAGATTGAGAATATTGGATACTTCTTTTATATTAAAATATTGTTTATTCTTTTGCATCAAATGAGTTTAAATATTTAAGAACATTTTTACTAGCTTTAAAAGATATAACTTTTCTCTCTCCAATCATAACTTCTTCTTTAGTTTTTGGATTTCTTCCAACTCTACTCTTTTTGGCTCTTACAATAAATGTGCCAAAATTATGTATTTTTACTTTGCCAGAATTTTGCAATCCTTCAATTATAATATCTATTATATCACTTACAAACTCAATACAGTCTTTTTTTTGTAAACCAAATTCATTATGAATCGAATCAGCAATATGAAATCTAGTTATATTATCTAATTGTGTCATAACTCATTAAAATTTTGAATAATCTTTTGATTTAAATTATTATTTATAAAATTAAAACATTTTTTAAGTGCATAACTGAAAGCAAATGGTGAAGCACTACCATGACTTTTGATAGATATGCCATTTAATCCAATTAAAGTTGCGCCGTTATATTTCTCTGGATTTATTTTATCTTTGAAAATTTCTAAATCATTTTCTAGTAATTTAAATGCAATTTTATTCTTATAAGATCTTTTAAATATATTTCTTAAGTTAGAAGTAATAAATTCAGAAAGACCTTCAGCAGTCTTTAAAATAATATTCCCTGTGTAACCATCTGAAAGTATTATATCACATTCACCTGAAGTTATATTATTAGGCTCAATGAAACCAACAAAGTTTTTTTTTAAAAAACTACTAGATAGTATGTCATGTGCTTCTTGCAAAAATTCTAAACCTTTATTATTTTCTGTTCCAATATTAATGATACCAATTTTTGGAACTCTTTTTGGATCAATAATAGAAAAATATGAGTGACCCATAAGAGCAAATTGAAATAGATTTGATGAGTCAACTAAAACATTTGCGCCTAAATCTAACATTAATGAAAATGTTTTTTTATTAGGTATATCAGAACAAATTGCCGGTCTATCAATTCCTTTTATCATTCCTAAAATTAATTTAGATAAAATCATTAAGGCAGCAGTATTTCCTGCTGAAACAAATCCTGAGTTAGAATTATCTTTAACAAATTTTAAACCTTGATAAATACTGCTATCTTTTCTCGATCTAAGAATTGTATTGGGTTTATCTTCATCAGAGACATTATCTTTACAATCAACAATGTCATAGTTTGATATATTAAGTTTGTTTACTTCTATTACATCTATAATTTTTTCACGATTACCAAAAAATAATAGTTTTACATTTATATTATGAGTAGAAAAAATCTCTGATCCCTTAAGTGTTTTGAAAGGACTGTTTTCACCACCCATTGCATCAATAGCAATAGTTACTTGTCTGTTGGACATTAGAATTTAATCTTTTGGTTTTGTTTTTTGTTTTATAATTTGACGACCATTATACATGCCAGTAGATTTATCAATTCTATGGGAAAGCCTAGGTTCTCCAGAATCTTTATCCTCAACTATATTTAATTTAATTAAAGAATCATGAGATCTTCTCATATTTCTCTTAGATGTAGAGGTCTTTCTTTTAGGTACAGCCATATAATTTGTTCAATTAGACAAATTTAACTATATTGCAAGAAAAAATAGTATTTATTAAATATATTATTATTATTTATCAATAACTATGTAATTATATAAAATTTTAAGATCCTCATTTATTTTCTTAATATTTCCGTAATTTGAGATGCCAAACTTTTGCACATAATTAACAAAATTAATATCTTCATTTTCTTTTAAAACCTTATCCAGAATCTTTAATCTGTAATAAAATTTTTTAACATATTTTTTAACATATTTTCCAATTGACATATCGCCAATTCCTTTTTCTCTGAAGTTTTGATCTAAATCATTTATAAAGTTATCTATAATTCTCTGACTTATTTCATTATTTGTTTGAGTATTTTTATCTTTAAGTTTTTTTAGATAAAAAAATGTAACTATAGAAAAGATTTCGAAGACTTCATCAAAATTATAATTTTTATCATTTAAGCTATTTTTAATAAAATGATTTGAGTGATTAACTATTTCTTGATAAATAGATAAAGTTTGTTTTTTGTAATTATTTCTTTTTATTTTAAAATATTGTAGAAACATATGGTGAAAATTTTTAAATTGTTTTTATTCATTAATTTAATCTTTGCAATAATAAGTTGCTCACAACCTAAATTAACTTATTCAGGCAAAATAATTAATCAAAAAAATTTAAATAATTTAAACATTTCTAATAAAAGTAATCTAGTTAAAAATTTTGGCGAGCCTAGCTTCATTGATCCAATTGAAAATAAGTATTTTTACTATTCTGAAAAAATAAAAGAAGATAATTTTTTTTCAAAAAAGAAAGAATATAGTTATATATTTGTCTTTAAGTTTGATCAAAATGATGATTTAGTTGACAAAAAAGTATTAAATCTTAATGAATTACAAAAAATAGAAATTAATAAAATAAGAACAAGTAATAAAATTGTCAAAAGAGGTTTAATTGAAAAAATATTTGGTGGTGTAGGGACTCAAAAAGTCCCTAACACTAATTAAATTATCTAAAGAGCTATTGCGGCTAAAAGGAGTAAAGCAACAATATTTGTAATCTTAATCATCGGGTTTACAGCTGGACCAGCTGTATCCTTATAAGGGTCTCCTACAGTATCTCCTGTAACTGCAGCTTTATGAGCTTCACTGCCTTTTCCACCATGATTACCATCTTCAATATATTTTTTTGCATTATCCCAAGCTCCACCACCAGCAGTCATACTGATAGCTACGAATAATCCAGTTATATTTACACCTAAC
>CAYQFB010000019.1:0-8578 GCA_964416705.1 uncultured Alphaproteobacteria bacterium | reverse complement strand
CAAATAAATGATGTACTTATAAATTTAATAAAAGTAAATGTTTCTCCAAAGATAATATATCCCCAAAGGAAACCGGCGGGCATCACTAAATATGAGCTAAGATTAACAAAAACAGCACCTACTTTAATTAAAATATAAAAAAACAACCATACCTCAATAAAAGTTACAAATGCCAATATCCAGAAACTTGGAACAGTAAGCCATTGATAGTGATCGTATAATTTATTTCCATAAAAAATTGATAGAAGAATTACAAAAATTAAAGATGCGGTAGACTCTCCAAATGCAACTTGTGTTGAGTCTAGGTTTCTGGGCCAAAATTTCTCCATAAAAATTGCATCAAAGGCATAAGATAACGGTATAATTAAAGCATACACAGCCCAGACATTTGCTGATGTATTATTATAATTATTACCATATAATAAAATTATGAGACCAACTAATCCTGATAAAGTTCCAATTACCAACTTAGTAGTTACATTTAATAATCTAAATATCCAAATAACGATGAGAGTAAAAACAGGAACAACTGATATAATTAAAGTTAAAATGCCTGCTTCAATTTTAGGAGCAACAACAAATTCAATACTGAGTGGAATAATATAAGCAAGCATTCCTGCAACTGAAAAGAATAGAGATTTTTTTAATGTGAATTTAAAAAGTTTTTTTTGAAAAAATAATAGAATAAAAAATAAAGCACAAAGAACAGCTAACAATGAAACTAAAATAGTTAATGGACTATCATCCGCTTCAACTAATTTAACTAAAGAGAAGTGCAATGCCCATAATGAAGACAATATAAATAGTAGTGCTATATTTTTATATTCATTAAATTTTTCCATTCAAAGTTTTGGTCGATTATTTTTATCAAATAACCATGGAATGGATTTTTCATAACCCAGGGATACTTTAAAAACTGAATTATCATCATATGCTTTACCAATAATTTGCATCCCCGTTGGAACTCCGTTAGAAGCAAAGCCTGTTGGAGCAGACATTACAGGAAGTCTTGATAACATATTAAATGGTGTTGTTAACCACATTGACTCATCTCCTGTTTCTTCAGTTTTTCTGACTTTTCCATTAAAATCATATTCAAGATTTGGATAACCATGATCTGCAGGAATACCTGTCACTGCATTTGTTGGACATATAAAAACATCAAACTTATCAAATAAAGGTCCAAACTTGGTATATGCATCCCAAGCGACATTATTGCAATGTACTAATTCAGTTAAAGTTTTTTCTTTACTAGCTTCAATAAATTTTTCTGTATAAGCACAAAGTAATTTTTCATTGTCCTTAGCTATTTCTTTTAAACTCGTTCCCCATAAGCATGTAAGGTAGGTTCCTGCAGCATCTAACATATTGTCTGGTAGACCTGGCTCAACATACTCAACTGTGGCTCCATGTTCTTTGAATACATTAAGTGCATTTTTTAAATTCATTAAAATATCTTCTTCAACATCAAAGCCACATAGATGATCGGACCATGCTATCTTAATATTTTTTAAACTTAAATTCCCATCAAACTTAATTGGTTTTGGTAAACTTGCAATATCTTGATTATGTATATCGGCAGTTAAAAACTGCATGCGAATAATATCCTCTACGCTACGAGCCATTGGTCCTGAATGACTATAATAATCTAAATTGGCATATGGTACTTCAGGATTTCTTCCATAAGGAGGTTTGTATCCAAAAATTCCGCAAGCAGCAGCAGGAATTCTAATTGACCCCCCTATGTCAGAACCAGATGCAATAGTGCAACATCCAGTAGCAAGTGCAACACCTGAACCTCCGGATGATCCTCCAGGAGTATATTTTTTATTCCAAGGATTTGTAGTTACTCCATGAAGATCAGACCATGTTGTTCCCAACAAGCAAAACTCAGGCGTTGTAGTTTTGAAAATTGGGATAGCGCCTCCCATTAAGATTCTATCAATATAAACATCTGTATAATTATCTTTTCTGTTTTTAAATATTTTAGAAGCACTAGTTCTTAATGTTCCTCTTAGAGCAAACTCCTCCTTAACTCCAAATGGTATACCCTCTAATGATTTTAAATTAGCACTCTTATTAAGATAATTCTTTTCGGCAATTTTTGCTAATTTTATTGATTTTTCATCAAAGAATTCTGTGAAAGCATTACACTCTCTTTGAATTTTTTTACTCTGCTCTATAGATCCTTTTATTACTTCAACAGGGCTTAGTTCTTTTTTTGCATATGCTTCAATTAATTTGGATGAATTCCAAAATAAATACTCAAGATCATTCATTTTATATCTTTCTCGTAGTTTTATTTTTTAATTTTTTTCTTTGAACTATCGTTTCTTTTTTATTTATTTTTCCGGTGGAGTCAATTTTAACTCCATAAACATCAAAAGCTCTTTTATTTGTTATCCATCCCTCTAATAAATCTTTTCTTACTCTTTCTACTTCTCTTTCATAAGGTGGTCCATAACCTCCACCAGGTTGGGTTATGGATATAATTCTCTCTTTTTCTTTTAGCTTAACTTCATCAACAATCTTCAATTTAATTTTTTTTCCATATCTATCTATTATATATTGATCGGCCTTCGATGCATTGCCTCCCCCTCTAACACCAGCAGCAGGAAAATAGGTTCCATCACTAGCATAAGCAACTTTCATTTTACTTCCTAAGGGTCCAAATTCAACAAATGCTCCTGGTGAGCCCCTTCTCCTTCCTGCTCCCTCTGAATTTTGATGAATTTCTTGTCTATAAACAATCATTGGAAAGCGAAGTTCGTCAAGTTCCACACTGTCAAGCAAGCACAATCCAGCACTTCCCATTCCTGTAAGAGTTAACCATCCATCAGTATTAGGAGCCGCTCCTGCAGCAGTGTGAAATAAAAATATTTCATTTACAAAATAGTTATTATTTCTTGGGTCGTGACCAGATATCACGCCAGTTGCAGGTGGTAAAAGAGAACCACATTCAGCCATGCCATATCCATCAGCAATCTTAGCAAAAGCTTGAACAACTGCATTTTCTAATCTGTCACAAATATTTGATGTTCCAAGAGAACAACTATATGGATGTTCAGGAATTCCCACTATACATCCTTTACGAAGCAAAATATCTATACACCTAAAACTACCTGAATTCGGAGGAATCGTATGATCAATACTATTAAATATTCCCGTCATTACACCAGAACGAGAAGTTGCTTCTGTTAAATTTAAACCACATGGTAAGTTATTTGGATTATCTCTCAAATCCACTTTGATTTTACCTGCCTTGTTATCAATGGAGAGTTTAACTTTAATTTCTAAACCATTTTTTGGAAGATTTGGAAAAGGATCATGTTTTGTTTTTATTGTCACATTACCTTTAGGAATTTTTTTAATTGTTTCTCGCATTCTTTTTTCACTGTAATCAAACCAATTCTCAACAAAATTTTTTAATTTATTCCATCCAATTTCCTTGCCAATTTTTATCAATTCTCTCTCACCAATACGTACTGCCCCTATCATTGCAAGATAATCACCTTTCCATTGTTCAGGCGCTCTAAAACGTATTTCACACATCCTTATTATATCTTCTATATCTGAATAGTTTTCTTGAATTTTTGTTCCAGGGAAAATTAAAGCTCCTTCTTCAAAAACATCCTCTACATCAGCCATATAAGTTGTTGGTTTAGAATTACCTATATCAGCTTGATGTGCTTTTGCACAAACACTGAAGCGATGAATTCCTTTTTCGTCTATTACTGGAACAATTATTGTGTGATCTGCTGCATGCGATCCTCCATGATAAGGGGAATTTATTAGATAGGCATCACCTTTTTTTTTCTTTGGATGATATTTATCAATATTACCTGCCATAATATCTGGCCCTGACAATACATGAACAGGTAAACTTTCATCTGCAGCAATAAAGGAGTTATCATAATTAAGTATACAACATGAAAAATCATGAGCTGTGTTGAGAACGCCAGAGCGGCCTGTTCTCATTAATGTGTTTGCCATTTGCTGACATATTCCTTGGAATTTACTACTAATAACTGCTAATTCAGCTCCATTCATCTTGAAACCTTTTTTTATTTTTACCATAAGTATGTTGCACTCTCATCAAATCGTCTGTCTTTCTTTTTTTCAGGAATTTTTAATTCTAAACAGTTTTGTTGATTAAGTTTAAAGACTACTTCAGGCTCTATAAACACTGAGGTAAACTGTGTTTCAATAATTGAAGGGCCGGTATATTTTTGATTCATTTTTAAGTTACGGTAATTTAAAATTTTAGTTTTAAGCAATCCCCTGTTTTTAAAATAAACATTTCTTTTTTCAATTTTCTCACTAAATTTTTCAATATTCTTTTTATGTGAAACAAGTTTTGTCTTACTAATTTTACATACAACTCTAACCTTCCACTGAATAATATCAATGTTACTATCTAAATCTTTTATTTCAAAAAGTTCTTTATGCTTTTTGTGAAATTCATTTTCAATATTTTTAACTTTAGATATTTTATTGTCTTTATTTAATTTAATTGGAACTTCAATTTCCCATACTTGGTCAACATATTTAGCTTCAATAAAATATTCAATTTTTTTTGATAAAAAATTTAAACCGGTATCTTTTGTAAACTTTTCACACTTATGCTTTAAATCTTTAAGAGTTTTGTTTACTTTTGAAAAATTTAAATTTTTAGTGCTAACAGGCATAGTAATTGAAAATTCATTAGTTATATCGGCTATCATGGCGCCTGCTGCAGATAAAACAGGTCCTAAATGAGGAATCAAGACAACTTTGCTATCCAATCTTTTAGCCAAATTGACAATATTAATTCCTGAAGCACCACCTCCTGCAATTAAAGCGGATTGAGAAGGGTTAAAACCTTGATGTATAGTGAGGTTTTTAATTTCTTGAGCCATATTTTCAGTGACCACGTCTAGAATAGAGATTGCAGCATTATAAATTGTCATTTTTAGTTTTCTTGCAATTTTTTTTATGGATTCTTTTGCCTTGGGTAAATTCAAAGTTAAATCACCACCTAAAAAATAATTGGGATTTAAAATACCACATACCAAAGCTGCATCAGTCACTGTTGGCTCTACTCCACCATTATTGTAACAAGATGGACCTGGATTGGAACCAGCACTTTGAGGGCCAACATGAAGTAATCCTCCCTCGTCAACCCAAGCAATACTTCCGCCGCCTGCGCCTATACTTCTTACATCAACTGATGGAAATCCGGTCATATGACCTCTATATTTTTGGCCTATCCAAGTTTCGTTTGTTCGTGGTATTTTACCATCTTTTATTAAACTAATATCAAAAGTTGTACCTCCAAGATCCGTAATGATAGCATGATTAATATTTTTTAATTTATCAAGATAAAAATTTCCTCCAACTGGAGCCATTGAAGGTCCAGAATTTATTAAATGAATAGGAGTATTAGCAGACGATTGCAAATCTAGAACACCTCCCTGTGAAGTTACCATAAAAAATTTGCCCTTGAATCCTTTTTTTAAAAGAGAGTTGCTTAAATTATTTAAATATTTTGACATCAATGGTTTTAAAGATGCATCAATAGATGTTGAAGATGCTCTTCTATATTCTCTTAAAATTGGATTAACTTTATGAGATAAAGAAACTGGTATATTTGGTAAATTTTTTTTTAGGTATTTTTCTAATTCTAATTCATGTTTAGGATTAATAGTTGACCATAGAAGACAAACTGCTACTGCTTCAACTTTAAGTTTTTTTAAGTTTGTAATTAATTTTTCTAGTTTAATAGTTTCAAGTTTTTTTCCAATAGAGCCGTCAAAATGCACTCTTTCTGGTATCTCAAAAGTTAAGGATCGTGGAATATAAGGATCAGGATATTCAACTGTAAAATTAAAAATTTCTATTCTACCTCCTTCTCTAAACAATAAAGTGTCTCTATGACCTTCAGTAGAAAGAAATGCGGTTTTAGCTATTTTATCTGTCAAAATAGCATTAATTGCGTGAGTTGTTGCATGGGTAAAACTTTTTAAATTAGATAAAAAGTCGTTAGTGCTTAAACTTAACGACTTAGCTATTTTTTCCACACCATGTAAAATGCCGATGCTAGGATTTTCAGGAGTTGTTGAAACCTTGAATACAGAAATTGTTGAGTCATTTTTTTCAAGCAATAAATCTGTAAATGTACCACCAGTATCAACAGATAATCTCATGTATTTTTAATTAATTGAATTAAACCCAATGCTTAAACATTGGGTTTAATAATATTTTATTATTGCATTAACTTTGTCCAAACTTTATCAATAAGAGCTTGAGATTCTTTATTACAAGCTTGACCAAACTTAACAGGAATACCATCTGGGACTTGAATGTTAGTTGCATTCTTCATATCTTCAGATAAATAATTGACAGATTCAGGAATTGCATTTGCATATGCGGCAAAGTTAGATAATATTGCCATATTTTCAGGATGCATTACGAAGTTCATGAAAGCTTTTGCTTCCTCAACATTTTTAGCTCCCTTAGGCATAACTAAACTATCAAACCAACCAACAACACCTTCTTTTGGATAGGCGTATGTTAGATCATCAACACCTTCCCATTTACCAACTTGACTATATCCGTCCCAGTGAGCATGCATAATAACTTCACCACTCATCAGACGTTCGTTAATTCCTTCAGATGAATAAACTGCAACACATTTTTTTTGACCTATTAAAAGATCCATAACTGCTTGCATCTCATTTGGGTCTTCAGAGCAAAAATTTGATCCTAATGCTAAGTGTGCCATGTTTACAACTTCTTCTGGAGATTTAAAGACTGCTATTTTTCCGCAAACTTCATCTGACGGTTTAAAAAATTCCATCATTGATGATCCATCACCAGAATAAGAATCAGCTCTGTAAGCCCAACTTGCTGAACCCATTTGCCAAGGTGTTGAATATTCTTGTGTTGGATCAAAAGAGGGTCCTTGGAATTGTGCAGCTACATATTTGTAGTTTGACATATCTTTTATTCCGTCAATTTTTTCAATTAACCCTTCCTTTATCATTATTTCAACAAAGTGTTGTGAAGGTACAGCAAGATCATATCCAGTCGAGCCTCCTCCAGCTTGTAACTTTGCTAACAATGTTTCATTTGAGTCATAGGTATCAACAGTAACTTGAATTCCTGTCTCCGCTTCAAACTTTGCAACTAGTTCGTCTGGTGTATAATCTGCCCAGTTGTATAAGTTTAATTTACCCGCAGCCATTAAACTTGAGCTTGCAAATAAAAAAGAGATAGAAACTAAAAATTTTAAAACTTTCTCTTTCATTTTTCCTCCTAGAATTTATTTTGTTTCTACTATCGAATTAATAATTTAATGATACATTTAATGAAAAAAAAATCAAATTTTCTAATAAATTCAACCAAAATCCTAGGGTTTTATTAATTTTCAATCTTTCTATTAAAAAACCAATATAAAGTTACTATAAATATTGAGAAAAGTAGCATCAAACTTGAAACTGCATTTACTTCAGGTGACACACCCATCTTTACCATACTATATATATATACTGGGAGTGTTGTCGAACCTCCACCAGCTACCATCAATGTTATAATAAAATCATCAATTGATATAACAAAAGCAAGCATGAAACCTGACACAATGCCTGGTGTTAGCAAAGGCAATGTTATAGTTCTAAAAGCTGAAGTTTTATCTGAATATAGATCTCTAGCTACTAACTCTAAATTGGGGTCCATTGCTTCTAAGGCTGCCTTTATTGGCATATACGCAAAAGGGATACAAAAAACTGTATGAGCAATTATAACATTAATAAGACCTAAATTTATTCCAAGAGAAGCAAAAAAAATTAATGTTGCAACTGCAGTTACTATTTCTGGAACCATTAATGGTAGTGTAATTAACCCATTACTTAATTCTTTTGATCGAAACTCTCCTCCTCTAACTATTGCTAATGCAGATAAGGTTGCTATTATTGTTGCTAATGGAGCTGCTGAACAAGCTACTATTAATGAATTAATTGCTGCAGTTTGAATGTCATCATTAGAAAATAATTTACTGTACCAGCGAAAAGAAAAACCAGTCCAAAACATTGCAAATTTGCTTGAGTTAAAACTATAAAATACAAGGACAAGGATGGGAATATAAAGAAAACCAAAAAAAATCGCTGTCCAACCCCCAAAACCTGGAAAGTTCCAAACGTGACGAAATTTTGTTTTTTTATCTTTTTGTTTCATACTCTCTATGTCTTCTATTCAATCGTGCATTAAAAATTAAAATTAAAATTACTAAAGCTAATAAAAACATTGCCATTGCAGCACCAAATGGCCAATTGCGAGCGTAAGAAAATTGAAATTGTATAAGTGAACCCAATAATAATTTTTTTCCTCCACCTAATAAATCAGGTGCAATAAAAGCTCCAAGACAAGGAACAAAAACAAGAATGCTACCTCCAATGATTCCTGGCATGGATAAAGGTAAAATAACTTTTCTTATTAATTGAATTCTAGAAGAATATAGATCTGTAGCTGCTTCCAATAAACGAACATCCATTTTTTCCATCGAAGCATAAATCGGTAAAACCATAAGAGGTAAGTATGA
>CAYQFB010000018.1:0-8679 GCA_964416705.1 uncultured Alphaproteobacteria bacterium | reverse complement strand
ATTCTGACAGAGGATTTTCATTTCAAAATGAAGGTCCTTTAGATATGAAAATGGGATTATCTGCACAAAATGCTTATGAAATAGTTAACTCTTTTGATGAAAGTAAACTCTCTAACATTTTTTTTGAATTAGGAGAGGAGAAACACTCTAGAAGAATTGCAAAAAATATTATCAAAAAAAGAACTATAAAACCTATAGAAAGCACTAAGGAATTATCTGATATTATAAAAAAGTCACTACCTCTTAGTAATTCTAAAAACAAAATACATCCTGCTACTAAGGCATTTCAAGCAATAAGAATTTACGTCAATGATGAATTAAATGAACTTAAAAAAGCTCTAGAGAAATCAGAGTCTTTACTTACTCAAAATGGTTTATTAATAATAGTTTCTTTCCAAAGTCTAGAAGATAGAATTGTGAAAGATTTTTTTAACCACAAAAGTGGTAAACGATGGCGTTCCTCCCGCCACCTCCCGGACTTAGGTGATCTTGGTCCTATAACCTTAAAGATAATCACCAAAAAACCTTTAAGACCAAAGGATTTTGAGATTAATAATAATCCAAGATCTAGATCAGCTAAGCTTCGGGTGGCCCAAAAAATTTAATTATGAAATATGCTAAACATATTGTATTTTTTCTTCTTATAAATTTAGTTATAGTTTTTTTAACAATATTTTTAGGTAATTTAACTAGGAAACTTGAAATAAATAATAATTTAATCGAGCAGAATATCCAAAAACAAAAGGAACAACTAAAAGTAAATAAAATTGAATACTCTTTTTACAATAATCCTAACTATTTAAAAAAATTACATGATATATATTTTTCTTATGAGGAAGAAGGTCTAGAAAACAAAATTGTATATCTATCAAATATATCTAATCTTAAAAAAAATAAAATAATTTTGATAAATTTAAAATCTAAATAAAATGATTAAAAATAAACCATTTTTATTTGATTCTGATTCATTAAGAAATTTTCATAAAAGAATTTTTCTTTCTATTTTAGTTTTTCTCTTTTTCTTTTTTTCTGTATTTTACAGAATAAGCTTCATTTCAATTTCAAGTTATTTTGATATTGCATCTCAAATTAAATTAGAAGAAAAAGAAATAAGAGGTAATATTTATGACAGAAACGGAATAGTTTTAGCAGCATCAATAAATTCAAAATCCCTATCTGCTAGACCCAATTTACTAAATAATATTGATGTTTTATCAAAAAAATTAGTAGAAATTCTTGATATTGATGAGAAGATAATAAAAAATAAATTATCAAGTAATAAAAATTTTGTTTGGTTAAAAAGAAATATTACTCCTTTTGAACACCAAAAAATTATTGATCTAGGAGAAATTAATTTAGAATTTCATAATGAAAAAAAGAGAATTTATCCATTTAAGAACACTGTTTCACATCTTGTTGGTTTTGTAAATATTGATCAAATTGGTCAAAGAGGAATTGAAAGATATTTTAATAAATCATTATCAAACTCAAAAGATATTACTTTATCAATTGATATAAACCTTCAGCAATCAATTAAAAATAATTTATTAGAAACTATTAATTTTTATAAAGCAGAGTCAGGATTAGCAGTAGTTCTAGATATATTAAATGGTGAAGTATTATCTTCTGTTAGTTATCCCGATTTTAACCCAAATAATAATAAAAGCTTTAATGAAATTAATTTAATTAATAGAGTTATCCAATCAAATTATGAGATGGGTTCGACTTTTAAGCCATTAACAGTTGTAAATGGTTATGATTATGGAATTATTAATCCAAACATGGTTTTTGATGTAAAAAAAAGCGTCAAAGGAGTTAAAGATCATCATACTTATAAGGATAATGGACTTTATGATGTAGAAAAAATTGTTGTGGAGTCATCAAATATAGGAGCTGCACAAATAGCACTAAAAATAGGGAAAAATAATCAAAAAGAATTTCTTAATAAATTAGGATTTTTTAAAAAATTAGATATTGAACTATTTGAAGCAGAAGAGCCTATAGGCAATCCTAACAATTGGAAAGATCATGAAACGACTAGAATAGGTTTTGGTCATAGCTTTTCTATAACACCGCTTCATCTTGTAAAAGCTTATGCTTCTCTAGCTAACGATGGGTATACAGTAAACCCAACTTTTATTTTAAATCCAATAAAAAACTCAGATCAAAATATATTATTAAAAAAAGAAAGCTCTGATTATTTCTTAAGTTTATTAAATGCAGTTATTACTAAAACTAAGTTTACAGGTCCAAGGGTTAAAATAGACGGATATAATATTGGAGGAAAAACTGGAACATCAGAATTATTAAATCCAAAAGGAGGCTATTATAAAGATAGAAATAGAACATCTTTTATAGGTATATTTCCAATTAATAATCCCAGATATGTCGTATATACTGCAATTAAATACCCAAAAAAACCTATTGACTCCAAGCAAAGAATGACCGGAGCTGTTGTGAATGCTCCTCTTGTAAAAAATATCATATTTGAAATGATTAAAATATTAAACTTGCCTTCATATAGACATGATA
Organism: uncultured Alphaproteobacteria bacterium; assembly: GCA_964416705.1. Lineage (GTDB taxonomy): Bacteria > Pseudomonadota > Alphaproteobacteria > HIMB59 > CACPNW01. The sequence goes on along the minus strand of CAYQFB010000018.1, from coordinate 6,147 downwards.
ACTTTATAAAAGCAGACATAAAACAAATATATAAATCTGGTTATGCTTTTCTCTGATCTAAAAGATATTGTTAATAATAAAAAAATCATAGGCAAATTACCTAAAAAAAAAATAAAATACATAAGTGATCATTCTAAAAATGTAAATGGAAATACTCTTTTAGTTATAAATAAAAAAAAACATTTTAAATTATCATATTTAAAAGAAGCAATTTCAAAAAATTTAAATACTATTATCACCAATAGTTTTTTAAAAAATTGTTCTCTCAATCAAATTATTGTCAAGGATCTTGAAAGAGAAATTTCAAGATTAATTAAATTTAGACAACCTTTTTTACCTAAAATATCTGTTGCTATTACAGGCACGAATGGAAAAACTTCAACATCATGGTACCTTGCTCAAATTTGCAAAATAAATAGGATTCCTTTGAAATTAACGGGTACTCTCGGTTACTTCATAGATTTAAAAAAATACAAGGACTCAGCATTAACGACACCAAGTAACTTAGACCTTTACCAATTTGCTAGCGAAAGTAAAAAAAATAAATTTTGTTTTATAACTGAAGCCTCAAGTCATGGGCTACATCAGGGGCGTTTCAATAATTTCAATATAGATATAGCTGCAATTACCAATCTTTCACATGATCATTTAGATTATCATAAAAACTTTAGCTCTTACATAAATAGTAAATTTTTATTATTCACAAAAATTTTAAACACTAAAGGAGTAGCAGTAATTAATTCACGTTTAAAAAATTATCGATCTTTAGAAAAAAAAATAAAAGAAAGAAAAATTAAAATTATCACTTTTGGATCCAAAGATGTGTTTTTTTATAAAAATAATAATTTATATTTATATATTTTTGGAAAAAAATATAACTTAACAAAATTTCAATTAATAAATAATATACAAAAAGAAAATTTGGAATGTGCAATTGCTTGTGCCTTAGCTATGAATATTAGTATAAATAAAATAATTAATTGTTTGCATAAATTAAAATCAGCACCAGGTAGGTTTGAAATGATAAACTTTAGACAAAAAAATTCAAAAATCATAATAGACTATGCTCATACTCCAGATGCCCTTGAAAATATTTTAAAAATTTTTTCATACGATAACTTTAAACCTTCTCTTGTTTTTGGTTGTGGAGGAAATAGAGATAAAGAAAAAAGAAAAAAAATGGCAATTGTAGCTAAAAAATATGCAAATAGAGTTTATATAACTGATGATAATCCAAGATATGAAAATCCAAAAATTATTAGAGAAAGTATAAAAAAATATTGTCCAAAAGGAGTCGAAATTTCTAATAGAAGAAAAGCCATACATAAAGCAATTTTTAAATTAGATGTAAATGATATTCTTATCATCGCTGGAAAAGGACATGAAAAATATCAATTAATTAAGAATAAGAAAATTGAATTTAATGATTATAAAATAGCAAAAAATTTTATTAAATAACCATGAGATTAGTAGACAGAATTAAAAAATATATAATTAATTCATCAAACAAAATAAAAATAAATAGCAAAGATATAAAAAAAAATGATGTTTTCTTAGCTTTAAAAGGGTCAAAATATCATGGAAATAAATATATAAACGATGCTCTTATTGCAGGGGCAAAATATTGCATAACTGATAAAGAGCTCAAACTTTTAAAAAGTAGTAAAAAAATATTATTAGTTAAGAATATTCAAAAATTATTAATTGATTTATCTGAAAAAAAAAGATCATCATATAAAGGTCAAGTTGTTGGTATCACAGGAAGTGCTGGAAAAACTTCTTTAAAAGAATATCTTAAATTTTTTTTAGGAAAAAAATTTAAAGTTTCCGCATCTATTAAAAGTTACAATAATAATTTAGGAGTTATGATATCTGTTTTAAACATGAATTTAAAATCTGATTATGCAATATTTGAAATTGGAACAAATAATTTTTTTGAAATTAGAGAATTAACAAAATTAGTTAAACCCTCTCAAATTTTTATAACCAATATTCTCTCTACTCATCTTGAAAATTTTAAAAATAAACGTAATATTGCAATAGAAAAGTCTGATATATTTAGAAAAAAATATAATCCTCTAGCTGAAATTTTATATTTTCAAAAAAAATCTAAAGAAGAAGATTTAATTTATCATATTGCCAAAAAAGAAAAATTAAAAAAATTAATTAAAATAGGAAAAAAAGAAGACAAGTGTTACATAAAAAAAGTAAAAAAATTACAATCTAAATATGATATAACTCTAAAAATTTTTAATAAAAATTATAAAATCACCTTAGATGAATATGAAGAAAAAACTATTTTGAATTTAATATTTGTTTTAGCTTTTTTTATTTTAAACAAAATTAATACAAAAATAATAATCAATAATAATTATAAACTCCCTAAAGTAGAAGGTAGAGGAAGCATACATAATTTTTTACTAAATAATTTTAAAGTTAAACTAATTGATCAATCATATAATGCAAACCCTGAAACAATGGTTGAAAGTATAAAAAATTTTTCGATTATTAAAAATGATAAAAGAGATAAATTTTTAATTTTAGGTAATATGAATGAGTTAGGTTTGAAGTCACATGATCTTCATATTAAAGTTATTAAAGAAATTGAAAATTATCAATTTGATGAAGTTATTTTATCTGGCGACTTTTTTAAAAAAGCTCTAAGTATGTTTTCTAAATTAAAAAATAATTATGTTTATAAAAACAGTAGCCAAAATATAATGAGCTATTTAAATAAAAAGCTTCACAAAAATGCCATTATAATGGCTAAATGTTCAAATATAACTGAAGTAAATAAGTTTGTAAAATTACTAAAGTTAAAAAAGGAAGGATAGTTTTTGTTTAAATTTATAGCTCTAAATTTTGTTGAACAATATAGTTTTCTGAACTTATTTAATTTTATAACTTTTAGAGTAGGTGCCTCAATATTAACATCACTATTTTTTTCATTAATTTTCGGTCAGTATATAATTAACAAAATTTCAAAAATTCAGCCGATTGGTCAACCAATAAGAAATGACGGTCCACAAAATCATATAATCCAAAAGACAGGAACACCCACAATGGGAGGCGTTCTAATCATTCTAAGTGTTATAATTTCTTTAACTTTATGGTCAGACTTGCAAAATATTTATGTTTGGATTGGATTTCTAACTTTATTTATTTTTGGTTTGATTGGATTTATAGATGATTATAATAAAATTAAATCAAGTTCTAGTAATGGATTAAAAGCAAGAACTAGAATAGCATTACAATTATTTTTTGCTCTAATAATCTCTATGATAATTATAAACAATCTTAACGATCAAATTGATACTACAATGGCATTTCCTTTTTTTAAAAATTTAATTGTGAATTTTGGATATTTTTACTTTGCAATTTCATTGTTTATAATTGTTGGTTCAGCAAATGCTGTAAATTTGACAGATGGTTTAGATGGTTTAGCTATAGTTCCAGTAATGATAGTTGCTATGACTTTTGCCTTTATAGCTTATGTGACAGGAAATATTGTTTTTTCTGATTATTTACTTATTAGTTATATTCCAGGAACAGGTGAATTATCTATTTTATGTGGTGCATTAATTGGTTCAGCTTTAGGCTTCCTTTGGTTTAATGCTCCACCTGCAAAGGTATTTATGGGCGATACAGGTGCATTGGCCTTAGGAGCAACAATAGGATCAATAGCAATCATGGTTAAGCATGAGATAGTTTTAGCGATTGCTGGTGGATTATTCGTTTTAGAAACTTTTTCAGTGATTATTCAGGTAATTAGTTTTAAATTAACTGGAAAAAGAGTTTTTATGATGGCTCCCTTGCATCATCATTTTGAAAAAAAAGGATGGGCAGAGTCAACTATTGTAATTAGATTTTGGATTATAACAATCGTACTTGCTTTGTTAAGTTTAGCCACTTTAAAAATACGTTAAATGATAGAATACGTATATGGTTTAAACAAAAGTGGACAATCAGTTATCAAATTATTAAGGTTTCAAAAAAAAACTTTTAATTGTTGGGATGATAGCAAAAAAATAAGAGATTCATTAAAAAAAAAATTTTCACAATTAAATTTTACGCCAATTAATAATACTAAATTAACAAGATATAATAATATTTATCTAACCCCAGGAGTATCTATTTTTGATAAAAAATTTTCAGAAGTTTCAAAATCAAGGATTAAAAGAGATTTAAATTTGTACTATCAAAATTTGAAAAATGAAAAAGTTGTTGCAATAACTGGAACAAATGGAAAATCAACTACAACAAAACTAATTGGAGATATACTAAAAAAAAAATTTACAAATACTTTTGTTGGTGGAAATATTGGTGATGCACTTTGTAATTCAATAGTAAATAAATCTCGTTTTTCATATCATGTTATTGAATTAAGCTCTTTCCAACTTGAAACTATAAAAAATTTTGAGCCAAAAATTTCAATAATACTTAATCTTTCAAAGGATCATTTAGATAGATATAAAAATTTTAAAGATTATATTAATGCAAAAAAAAATATTCTTAATTCAAAAAATAAAAATATTAATTTGATTTCTATTGATGACAAATATTCTAAAAAAATATTTAATGATAATAAAATTAAAAACAAAATTTCTTTTTCATTAAATAATAATAATGCAAATATTTATTTTAGTAATGGATTTATAGTTGATAAATATTTTTATAAATACAAGAGATTTAAATTAACTAATATTTCACTAGCTCTCTCAAACGACTATAATATTCAAAATATTTTAGCTGCATATATTGTTTGTAAATATTTAAAAATTCCTGTTAAATATTTTAAAGAAAGTGTTTCAAAATTTAGAGGTTTACCATTTAGATCATCAATTATTTTTAATTCTAAATCAAAAATTATTATTAATAATAGTAAGGCTACAAATGTAAGTTCAGCATTATTAACCTTAAATAATAAAAAAAATATATATCTAATATTAGGTGGAATTGCAAAAAAAGAGGATAAATTTTATAATTTCAATAAATATAAAGATAATATTAATAAAATATATATTTACGGTAAATCAAGATCTTTAATAAAAAGACAAATAAGATTGCCTAAGATTTCTAATGTCTTTACTAGTTTAGATAATGTTGTGAATAATCTTTGGACAGACTTATCTTCGTTTAAGTTTAAGGCAACAATAATATTTGCTCCAGCGTGTGCTTCTTTTGATCAATTTGAAAATTTTGAAAAAAGAGGTAATTATTTTAATACATTAATTCTAAATAAAATTAAAAAATGAAAATAAAAAATTTTTGGAACTCAATTGATCAAATTAATTTCATTCTTATTCTAATATTGGGTTTACTAGGTGTATTGCTTTCTTATTCAGTAAATCAAAATTTATTATTAATAAATAGACATAGTATTTTTTATATTTTTAGTTTGATCATTATTATTTTATTATCTCAACAATCAGACAAAAATATTAGAAGATTTGCTTTATTTGGTTTTGTTGTATTGTTGATATTGTTAGCATCCTTATTATTTTTTGAATATGAGGTTAAAGGTGCAAAAAGATGGTTAAAAATATATAGTTTTTCATTTCAACCTTCAGAGGTTATAAAACCTTTTTTTATTATTTTAACATCTTGGGGAATTGCACAATCAATACAAGGAAGAAAATATTTTTTAGCCGCAACTTTTATTTTTTTTATATTATTAGTTACTTTAGTTCTAATGCAGCCTGATTTAGGTATGACAATTTTAATTGCCTCAACTTTTTTTTGTCAACTTTTTATAGCTGGTTTGCCAATTCTCTTGGTTATTTATGGCTTGTTGTTAATTATTTCAGTTTCGATATTTGCATATTTTTTTCTTGATCATGTCAAAAATAGGATAGACTCTTTTTTAGGAAATGCAGATACCTATCAAATAGATTTAAGTTTATTAGCATTTAAATCTGGAGGGATTTTTGGTAAAGGTCCAGGGCAAGGCGATTTAAAAGAGAAAATACCCGATGCAAATACAGATTTTATCTTTGCTGTAGCTGGTGAGGAGTTAGGATTAATTTTTTGTTTGATTATATTGATTATTATTCTTTCAATAGTTATTAAAACATTGTTAAAAGTTCTAAAAGTAAGTAATCCATACAAAATAATTGCTATATCAGGTTTAATTTGCTCATTTGGTCT
>CAYQFB010000017.1:0-8723 GCA_964416705.1 uncultured Alphaproteobacteria bacterium | reverse complement strand
CTTTGGATAAGAAATAATAGTGTTAACTTAGATAAGCATCTAAAAAAATTACAAAAATGTTTAATTAACATCGCAAAAAAACATACTCTTACAATAATGCCTGGATATACGCATTTACAGGTAGCTCAACCAATTTCCTTAGCACATTATTGTCTTGCATATGTTGAGATGATTGGTCGAGATAGAATGAGATTAAAAAATTGTATTGAGACATTAAATGAAAATCCTCTTGGGGCTGGAGCTTTGGCAGGAACATCATTTCCTATAGATAGAAATTATACCTCGAAGTTATTAAAATTTAATAAACCGACAGTAAATGCACTTGATAGTGTTTCAGACAGAGATTTTGCTGTTGAATTTTTATTTGTTTTATCATTGATTAGCACACACCTGTCTAGAATGGCTGATGAAATTATTCTTTGGGCTAATCAACAATTTAATTTTATTAAAATACCAGATGAGCTGGCTACAGGTAGCTCTATTATGCCGCAGAAAAAAAATCCAGATGGTGCTGAACTAGTAAGAGGTCATGCAGGTAATGTTATAAGTAATTTAAACGCTTTGTTAGTTATTCTAAAGGGACTTCCCTTAGCCTACAGCAAAGATTTGCAAGATGATAAAAAAATTATATTTTCTTCGTATGACAATGTTTGTTTAGCCTTAGAGGTAATGACAGAAGTCTGGTCAGGTATTACTTTTAATACTAATGTAATGGCAGAAGCTGTACACAACTCAAATGCTACAGCCACAGATTTTGCAAATTGGTTAGTACAACATCTACAGTTTTCTTTTAGAGAGGCATATCAATTAACAGGCAAAATAGTTGCTTATGCCGATAAAAAAAATAAAAGATTACACCAATTAAGCTTACAAGAATTACAAAAATTTAATAAAAAAATCAACAATCATACTAAAAAAACTTTTTCAATTGATGAAAGTATTAATAATAAAAAAAGTTTTGGTGGAACATCTCCACAAAGAGTTAAACAAACTATAAAATATGCTATAAAAAAATACCTATAATGAAAAATTATTTATTTATTTTGCTAATTTCATTTTTTCTTATTAGTTGTGGTAAGGTTGGCCCATTAAGTCTGCCTGAAGATAAATTAGATAAAGGTGTAATTAGCTATCCATGCGATGAAGCATGTATGGAAAAATTTGAGGCTGAGAAAGAAAGACAAAAGTCAGTTACTATTCAAACAGAATAATATGATTTATTATCACAATAAAAAAACCTTCATTGAAGGTGTGTCTATAGAAGAAATTTCAAAATTTCACGCAACACCTTTTTATGTATATTCTCAAAATAAGATTGAAGATATATTTAAGAAATTAGAGAGTGTTTTAAACACTGAAATTTTTTACGCGGTAAAAGCTAACTCAAATCAAGCAATAATAAAATTAATGACAACATTAGGCGCAGGAGCAGATGTTGTTTCTGTTGGAGAGTTAGAAAGAGCTATCGTGGCTGGTGTTGATCCTAAAAAAATTATTTTTGAAGGAATTGGCAAAACAAACAAGGATATAAGTTTTGCAATAAGTCGAAATATACGTCTTATCAATGTTGAGTCTATAGATGAGCTTCAAAGAATAAATAGTATTGCACTTAAGCAAAACAAAATAGTAGATATTGGACTAAGACTGAATCCAAACATAGATGGACAAACAATTGATAAAATTTCTACAGGAAAAAAAACAGATAAGTTTGGAATAGACACAGAAAAATTAGCAAATATTTTTCAAGTTTTAGAAGTTTCTAAAAATGTAAACCTGATAGGTATTAGTTGTCATGTAGGTAGTCAAATATTTAATATTAATGTTTTTTCTGAAATTTTCAAAAAAATGAAAAAAAATGCTCAACTATTCATTAATAAAGGTTACTTAATAAAGCATGTTGATTTAGGTGGTGGTCTTGGGGTAACTTATCAACAAAATAAAGAAGTGTTGAAATTAGAACTTGTTAAGTCAGAAATGGATAAGTGTTTTAAAAATGTGGCGTATCAATTATCTTTTGAACCAGGCAGATATCTTGTAGCAAATGCAGGAATTTTAGTAACTTCCGTAGTCACAATAAAAAATAATGGTGGTATAAATTTTTTAATAACAGATGCTGGAATGCATTCACTTATAAGACCAGCCTTGTATCAAGCTCATCATGATATAGAGGCAGTTGATAAAAGTAATAGTGAATTAATTAACTACACTGTTGCCGGCCCAATATGTGAAAGCTCAGATATATTTGATAAAAATATTAGTTTACCAAAACAAAAAGTTGGAAATATAATAATTATAAAAGATACAGGAGCATATGGAAAAGTTATGGCATCAAATTATAATTCAAGAGGTTTACCAATTGAAATACTGGTTAATAATAATATTTTTTTTAAAATTCATCAGCCGTTAACTACAAAAGAATTTATCAGACAAGATACTATTCCTGAATGGCTTGATTAATTCAATATTTGATAAATAATTTTAGCCAAATCATCAATAATCAATCTTAGATTAAAAAAAAATTCATTGATATAAAATGATACTAAAACAATAATATTTGTTCCATAGGATCTAAAAGCCCAAAATGTGAAAAATAAAAAAACTAAGAAAAAGATTACTAAAAAGGTGTTTAACAAACTAACTTTTTGTTCCCTTACTACTGTACTTGGTAAATTTTTAATTTCTTTAGTTAATATATTTTTTTCATCATTTTTTTTATTTTCTTCATTAGTATCACTCTCTTCTGAAGAGACCTTAGGTACGGATGAGGATAAAAATTTCTCAGCCTGAAGAGGTTCTTGATACCAACGGTGATTACAATTAGCACACTCAACCATTCTTCCATCAGGTTTTAAATCCGCAGAATTTACTATATATTTATAATCACAATCTGAGCATTGAATGAACATAAGCTATATATAGAGTAGAGAGGTTAGTATATAAAACAAAATTTATTGTATGTTATTACTTACTATTCTTTTTTATAGTGCTTTAGCATTGTGGACAATCTTAATGGGTATTTTAAGCTTCCCATTCCTTATTTTACCAAGCAAATATATCCGTTTTCCTGCTAAAACATGGATTAAGGGTATTTTTATTTTATTGGAATATATATGTGGTGTTACCCATAAAGTTAAGGGGCATAAAAATTTAACCAAGGAACCACTTATTATTGTTTCAAAACATCAGTCTGCTTTTGAAACTTTTGCGCTGTATTATTACTTAGAGAGTAGTTTTTTTATTCATAAAAAACAGCTTTTCTATATACCCATTTTTGGCCAATATTTGTTGAAGAGCAATATGGTATCGATTGATAGAGCAGGACAAGCTACAGCAATGCGAAAGATGATATTAGATGTCAAAAAAAAATTAGATGATGGTTCAACAATTATAATCTTCCCAGAAGGGACAAGAAAAAAACCAGGGGAAAAAGCTGATTACAAAACTGGTTTTGTTGGAATATACAATACAACTAAACGAAAACTGCAACCTGTTGCATTAAACTCAGGGCTGTATTGGCAAAAAGGATTAAAAATAATAAAAAAAGGGCACATTGTAATAGAGTTTTTGCCCCAGATAGAAATAGGACTTAATAAAAAAGAAGTTTTAGAAAAAGTTGAATATTCTATTGAATCAGCAACAAATAAATTACTTGATTAGTTTTTCTTTTCTGTTGGGTCAAAACTTCCTGCTTGCCCAATATCTTCAATTTCTTTACGAATTTTTTTAGATTGATTAAATTTTTTTTCTAAAAATTCTAAATCACCGTTTCTAATTGCTTTTTGAAATGTTGAAAGATCCTCACTAAATCTACCTAACATTTCTAAAACAGCATTTTTATTTTTTTGGTATACATCTCTCCACATTATCGGATCACTTCCAGCTAACCGAGTAAAATCTCTAAAACCAGCAGCTGAATACTTTATAACCTCATCGCGCATATGAGATTCAAGCTCTGTTGCTGTTCCAACAACAGAAAAAGCAATAAGTTGAGGAATATGCGAAGTCATCGCAAGTACTCTATCATGTCTTTCAGCTTCCATTATCTCTATAGTCATACCAATTGATTTCCACATTTGGCTAATTGCATCTATAGCTCTGTCATCTTGTTGAAATGGAGTGAGTATACAATATCTATTTTGAAATAATTTACTAAAACCAAATTCTGGCCCACTCTTTTCAAGCCCAGCTATTGGATGTGAAGGAATAAAAGAGATATTCGTATTTTTTTTTATTTTATTATAATCGTTGATAGTACTCATTTTTGTTGAGCCTACATCAGTTACTAGAGTTGGTTGAGAAATAAAGCTAGCCAAATCAAGAAATATTTTTTTATACATACTAAGAGGGGTACAAATAATAATCAAATCAAATTGTGTATCAAAATTTGCTAAATTTGTTTCACCTTGAATGAGTAAATTTAACTCCTGGCATTTTTTTATTACATTATCATCAGAGTCTAAACCATAAACGTTATTAGCAACATGATTTTCAATCAAAGCTCTTGATATTGAAGAACCAATTAAACCCATACCAATTATTAAAACTGAATTAAAATTTTTTGTCATTATGATAAACTTTTTAAAGAATTGATAGTTACTTCCATTTCTTCTTTTGTACCTATAGTAATACGAAGACAATTTGGAAGTCCATAACTATCTAATTGTCGAACGATAATTCCACTATTGGCAAGATGAGAAGATATTTTTTTTGCCTCTTCATCAGACGTTTCCACAAAGGAAAAATTTCCCTCGGATGGTAGTGTTTTAATTTTGATGTTTTTAAGCTCTGCTTCAAACCACCTTTTTATCTCTTGATTAGATTTAATTACTTTATTCAAATATTCTTTGTCATCCAATGCAATAATGGCCATTTCCTGAGATAAACTTTGAGTATTAAATGGTCCTTTAACTTTATTTAGAATAGAGGCTACTTTTTCACTTGAGTAACACCAACCTAATCTTATTCCAGCAAGACCATAAGCTTTAGAGAAAGTTCTTGTAATAATTACATTTGCAAATTGATCTACTAAAGAAAAACTATTGTCATAATCTTCTTTAGTAACATATTCTGCATATGCGCCATCTAATACTAGTATAATGCTTTTTGGTAATTTTTCTAAAAGAGCTATAATTTCATTACGAGTTAAATATGTTCCTGTAGGGTTATTTGGATTAGCCAAATAAATTATTTTTGTTGAAGGTGTTACTTGATCTAAAATTGAAGTAATTGTAACTTTAAAATTTTCATCTTCTTTAACTAATTTGGAAGTTGCCCCTACTATTTTTGTAATTATTGAATACATTTCAAAACCATGTTGAGCATGTATTATTTCATCACCATCCTGACAAAAAGCTAAAGCAACAAATAGAAGTGTCTCATCAGATCCACAACCTAAAACAATCTGATTTGCATTTAAATAATTTATACTAGCTAATTTATCTCTTAATTTAGATCCATCAATATTTGGGTAACGATGAGAGTTTGAAAGCGTCTCTTGTAAATTTATTTTTTCTAATACTTTGGGTGATGGACCATATGAGCTTTCATTAGAAGATAATTTAATAATATTATTTTTACCACTTAATGAAGACTTTCCTCCTTTGTAGATATTAATTGAATTAATTGATCTTTTTGTATTTATTATTGACTTGTCTATTTCTTGCAATTTTGTAGATGCCTGAAAAATTTCTCTCCAGATTCTAACAATTGAGTCTTTTGAATATTTAGATTTTGTGCTTTGGAGAATTCTATCCAAAACTTTTTGCTCTCTTTCATAATCAACAACATCGGTATAAGATTTTTTTTGCTCACCAATTTCAGAGACTATTTCAGCCCTTTCTCTAAGTAGATCCAATATTTTATCATCAAGTAAATTAATACTGTTCCTGAGTACATCTAATTTTTTATTATCCATAATATGAAGGTGTCTTTACAAACTATATGGGAATAAATCAAAATAAACAGTAATTTATTGGTCAAAATGAACAAATATTGACAAAAAATGGATATAAATTAAATAGCCCCCTACACCGATTTGAAACAGCTTGCGGGTGTGTATCGAAACAGCTAAAGCGTGATACTCCCCCCACAAAACAAAATTTTAATTCGGCTTAAAAGTTATGAGTAATATTGATTTAATAAATGATACTAATTTAGATTGTAGTTTTGCTATTTTTAAAGATGCAAACTTAACTCTTGTATCTGGAACAATATTAAAAAGTTTCAAATTAGCATATAAAACTTTTGGATCACTTAATAAGAATAAAACAAATGCAATATTAATTTGCCATGCATTAACTGGTGATCAATATGTTTCAGGACATAATCCAATTACAGGAAGAGATGGATGGTGGTCAAGAATGGTTGGACCAGATAAACCAATTGATACAAATAAGTTTTTTGTCATTTGTTCAAATGTGCTTGGTGGCTGCGCAGGATCTACAGGACCAAAAGAAAAAAAAGATAATGAACAAAATATTTACGGAGCAGATTTTCCCTCAGTAACTATCAAAGATATGGTAAGTGCTCAGGTAAAATTATTAGATGCTTTAGAGATTGATCAATTGTTTAGTGTAGTTGGGGGATCTATGGGAGCCATGCAAGCTTTACAATGGTCAATTGATTTTCCAAACAGAGTTCAATCTATTATACATATTGCTGGAGCACTTAAACATTCTGCACAAAATATTGCTTTTCATGAAGTAGGAAGGCAAGCCATAATGAATGATCCAAATTGGCAAAAGGGAAATTATGTTGAAAACAAATCAATTCCTGAAAGAGGATTATCTGTAGCTCGAATGATAGCTCACATAACTTACTTATCAGAAGATGCAATGCACAGAAAGTTTGGTAGGAAACTTCAATCAAGAGACATTATATCATTTGGTTTTGATGCAGATTTTCAAATTGAAAGTTATTTACGTTATCAAGGCAGATCATTTGTAGAAAGATTTGATGCAAATTCATATTTGTATCTAACAAGAGCAATGGATTATTTTGATAATTCTGAAAGTTATAGAAAAACACTTGAATTTGTTAATAATCCAAATAATCATATAAAATATCTTGTAATATCTTTCACATCCGATTGGCTATTTCCTACTAAGGAAAATAAAGAAATAGTTGAAATTTTAAACAGTTTATCAAAAAATGTAAGTTTTTTAGAAATTGAAACAGATAAAGGTCATGATAGTTTCTTGCTAGATGAGCCAAACCTTGATTATATTATCAAAGGTTTTTTTGAAAGCAACTACGGAAAAGCAAATGAATAATATTATAAGTATTAGGAAAGATTGGGACCTAATTGAATCATTAATTAAAGATAATTCACGAATTTTAGATATAGGCTGTGGAGAAGGAGATTTGATTCAGCAACTTGAAAAAAATCTTTCAGCTAAAGTTCATGGCATTGAAAAAAGCCGACACTTAGCCCTAGAAGCAATAGCCAAAGGGTTAAATGTAACTCACGGTAATGCAGAAAAGGATCTTTTACAGTATGCAAACCATAGCTTTGATTATGTGATACTTAGTCAAACACTGCAAGCAATGATTGAGCCAAAAAAAATTCTGAAAGAATTATTAAGAATAGGATCTAAAGCTATTGTTTCATTTCCTAATTTCGGGCATTGGAAAATCAGATTGCAATTACTCTTTAACGGAAAAATGCCAATAACTGAAGGTCTCCCTTACTCTTGGTATGACACGCCAAATATACATTTTTTTACTTTAAAAGATTTTCAAAACCTGTGTAGCGAAATGAATATTGTTATTGAGAGTAGTATTGGACTTACAAATAAAGGTAAACAATTTGCAATTAATGATTCATTACTTCCAGCAAATATAATCACAAATGAAGCAATCTTTCTGCTTAGTTACAAGGACTTTGAACCAATTAAATTAAAATCAACAAATAAAATTTTTACTAAAAACTCAGCTATTGTTAATTAATGACAGGTATAAGTGTAGAAATTATTAATCAGCTTAGTGATAATTATTCTTATTTAATATTTAATAATAGTACCTCCTCGAGTATCATTGTAGATCCTGCCGAAGATGAAAAAATAATTCAAGTTTTAAAAAAGAAGAATCTTAAACTTGAAAACATATTTATTACCCATCATCATCATGACCATACTTCTGGAGTTTTGGGTTTGTTAAAAGAATATCCTCAAGCACGAATATACTCTCCTTCAGAATTATATTCTATTACAATTAATAGAATAGCTAATGGTGATAAAATTAAGACATCATTAAATGAGTTCCAAGTCTTGTCAGCGCCAGGGCATACCCTTGATCATATTGTGCTATGTGATACAAAAAATATGTTGTTATTTGTAGGTGATGTTCTTTTTCGCTTAGGTTGTGGACGTATTTTTGAAGGCACAATTGAACAAATGCATAATTCTTTAAACAATCTTTTAAATTTGTCTGATGATATGACTGTTTATTGTGGACATGAGTACACTTTAAATAATTTAAAATTTCTAGAACACCTTTTTATACAAAATGACATTTTAGAAAATACAAAAAAACAAATATTGGAAGATTTAAAATTTAAAAATAAATCTATTCCTTTTAATCTTGGGGATGAAAAAAGATCAAATCCATTTTTAAATCCAGATTGTGAAATGACGTCTAAATTTAAAAAAAATAACAACTATTCAAATTTAGATTTTTTTAGATATCTAAGAGAGAAAAAGGATAATTTTTAGCCATTCTTAGGC
>CAYQFB010000016.1:0-8927 GCA_964416705.1 uncultured Alphaproteobacteria bacterium | reverse complement strand
ATTAAAACCAAAAATAAGAAGGATTATGTGGAGTAGAAGAGCTCAAGAATATGATACAAAAATTTTTTCTGGGGACCCAATTAAAATAGCTGAAGTAGTGAGAGATCTATTTAGAAAAACAAGTCAAGCTGAACAATCTTACAGTGAAAGACAAATGTTTCAGGTTGCGATTGAAAGATTGGCTAGAGAAGTAGCTGCTGTTGAAAAGACAGATTATTTCCAATCTACCGAAAAAATTGAATCAATATTAAGAAATAAGTAGTTGGACAACACTAATAAGTTTTTAGAATTTAAAAAAACAAACAAAGTTTGGGCAATTGGTTCTTTGCATTCAAGTTTAGATTCATTTTATTCAATTAAAAAATATATTTTATCGAATTTTGAATCAGGAGATAAATTAATTTTTTTAGGTAATGTAATAGGATTTGGAAATAAATCTAAAGAAATTATCACTGAAGTTTTAAAATTAAGATTTAAACTTATGGCAAAATATAAATTAAATAATACAGACATAGTTTTTCTTAGAGGGGCGCAAGAAGAAATGTTTAGTAAAATTCTTCAATTGCATATTGCTCCTAATCCAACAGAAATTTTAGATTGGGTTTTTAGCCATGGTGTTGATCAAACAATAATTTCATATGGATTTAAACCTGATGAATTTAGAAAAATTACATCACATGGAACTATTCAAATAAATAAACTAACTACTAAGTTGAATTATGAGATATCATTAAATCCTGGACATAAGGAATTTTTTTCAAACTTAAAGCATGCTGCATATACAGATACAAAAGATGTATTATTTGTAAACAGGGGCGTAGATCTCTCAAGACCATTATCTGCACAAAATGATTGCTTTTGGTGGGGCTATCAAAACTTTTCTCAGATTAACAAGCCTTATTTTTCATTTAAAAGAATAGTAAGAGGTTATCAATCCAATCATCGTAATGATATAGAAAATTCTAAAACTAGAGTTTTATGTACACTTTTTAAACAACCACTCGCTAATAAAAAAATTTTAGCAGGTATTTTTAGTAAAAACGGAGATATTATAGAATTATTTGAATCAAAATGATCTAAATTAAAATTTGTGCGTATAAATAAGTATATGACACTTAAAGCATTAATCTCGAATAATTTGGTTGAGTTCTCTAAGAAATCTAAAATACTTGATAAACAAGAAGAATTTTATCACATAGAAAACTGGAGAAATAATAGAGAATCAGAATCCTTGAAAGTTATTTTAAACTCATATTTGAGGTTAGCTGTTTCTTATGCAAGAAAATATAAAAGTTATGGATTGCCACTTGATGATCTTATCCACGAGGGTGTTTTAGGAATAATGCATGCTCTAGAAAAGTTCGATATCTCTAAAGATTTTAGATTATCTACTTATGCTTCATGGTGGATTAGGGCATCAATCCAAGATTATATTTTAAAAAATTGGTCTGTAGTCAAAACTGGCTCAACTGCATCTCAAAAAGCTCTTTTCTTTAATTTAAGAAAAATTAAGCAACAAATATCTGATCTATCTTCTGATTATATGGGTCAAAAAGAAATTAATAAAGTTTCAGAAATGCTAAATGTAAAAAATTTTGAGGTCCAAAATATGGAGTCTAGACTAAGTGGTGGAGATGTATTTCTTAATCAAAAAATTGATAATGACTCAGAAAATGATCTTATGAATTTATTAGAAGATAATAGAGCTAATCCTGAAGAGTCATTTCAAGATTTCAATGATGGTAAAATTAAAAAAGATTATATAGAGAAGGCTATTTTGACACTTAACGAAAGAGAAAGAACAATTATTAAGTTAAGAAAACTTAGAGAAAAAAGCATTACTTTAGATGAGTTAGGGCAAATGCTTAAAATAAGTAAAGAACGAGTAAGACAAATTGAGACAAAGGCACTAGAAAAATTAAAAATAATAATTCTTAGGATCTCTCAACAAAATAAAGAATTTTTTATTTGATACTTTTGTTTCTATAAAATAAGGTTCAATTATGTTTCGTTCTATTTTATTTATTTTTGCCCTATTATTCAAAACTTCTATTTTATTTGCTCAAGGCTATGATGTTCTTGGCTTAGGTATATATGATGTAAAGTTTGATGGATCATCAACTAACTATGCTGCAGACATTAGATATGAAAGACGTTTTGATAATACATTAGTTGATATCGGCCCCGAAGAAGATAATTTTTTTTATCTAAAGCCATTTATTGGAATTGAAGCAACAACAGATTCTGCGTTTTACTTTTTAGGAGGCATATACCTAGAAGATAATTTAGGAAAACTTTTAATTGGAAAAGCAAATAAATGGAATTTTACTCCTAGTTTTGGTTTAGGTTATTATGAAGATGGAAATGGTAAAAAATTGGGAAATAAATTAGAGTTTAGGACGACTTTAGAACTAAGTTATCAGTTAAAAAATGATGATAGAATTGGTTTTTCACTTGGTCACATATCTAATGCTAACATTGGTAATAAAAATCCTGGTGTAGAAATAATTAGCCTGTCTTATCAAAAACCTTTTTAATTAATCAATATTTTTTTTTCTTTTATAAAATTAAGAAATATTTTTTCAAGTATTGCAAAATTATTTTCCTTCATTCTTGAATGAATATCAACTTTAAATTCTTTTGCATTAGGAACTCCAAAAAAAATATTTAATAATGGGCTTAACAGTCTATAGATTGAGTCTTTGCCAAATTTAGGCCTTATGAAATTAAAGTAATCTTTTATTGTTTTTTCAGAAATAATATAATTATTTGTTTGGTTATAGAATTGATTATCAACATTTTTAAGGCAAAAAGGATTATTTTGTATTAATCTTCCTAACATAACTCCATCATGTAGCTCAGATAATTTTAATGCTTTATCCATACTATTGATCCC
Organism: uncultured Alphaproteobacteria bacterium; assembly: GCA_964416705.1. Classification (GTDB taxonomy): domain Bacteria; phylum Pseudomonadota; class Alphaproteobacteria; order HIMB59; genus CACPNW01. The sequence continues at coordinate 6,031 of CAYQFB010000016.1, read as the reverse complement.
ACCGTTTAAAACAAAAGTAGTGTCTGGGTATTTGTATTTAATTTTTGATACAAAGTCATAATTTAGAGGCGGTATATTTCTGTTTCCCTTTGGACTTATGCCATTTAAAATTGCATTCCTAGCATGCACATAAACTAACCTAATTCCACTTTTTAAAATTTCATCAATAAATTCTTCAAAAAATTCGTAATTAAAATCTTTTCCAAGACCTATTCTACATTTAATTGAAACTTCAATACTCTTATTAATTTGCATTGCATCGAGGCAATTTTTTACAAGCGTTTTGTTTTTCATTAGGCATGCACCAAAACTTCCCTTTTGAACAGCCTTACTTGGACACCCAACATTTAAATTTATTTCATCATAATTATGTTCGTAGGCTAATTTAGAACTTAATTTTAGATCATTATATTCAGAACCCCCTACCTGAAGTGCAATCGGGTTTTGAAATTCATTTGCAATTATTGAATCAATTGCTTTTGAATGGATAAGTGTTTTTGTAGCAATCATCTCAGAAAACAAAAAAGTTTTTTTTGATAAGATTCTATAGAGTTTTCTTGCGTATGGCGTTGTATAACCCATCATTGGAGCTACACAAAATTTTCTATCAATAACTTTTTTCATAACTAAACTTAATTTTAAAAATATAATATCTAAATAAACTTGTAATTCCTTGCCTACAATAACTAGTTAATATAAATTAAAAATATAAGCACATTATGATTAACCAACTTGCTCCACTGCCAAATTTTCTAGTTAGTCGATATAGAAATTGGAAATCTAACTCGTATCTAAATAGTGAAGATCATTTTAAAAATTTAGCATCTTTAGGTCAGAATCCTTCATCAATGGTAATTTCCTGCTGTGACTCAAGGGTTCATGCAACTTCTATTTTTGGAGCAGATGCCGGAGAGTTTTTTATTCATAGAAACATTGCAAATCTTGTCCCAACATACTCCCCTGATGGTGAGAATCATGGAACTTCAGCAGCAATTGAATACGGGGTAAAAGAACTTAAAATTCAACATTTAATTATTTTAGGTCATACAGATTGCGGAGGTATTAAAAGTGGACACAGCCTACATTCAAATAATTTAAATCCAGATTATGAGTTTATAAATAAATGGTTAAGCATACTTTTACCTGCATTCAATAATATTGAAAAAACTGTTTCTAGTGTAAAACAAATAGAACAACTTGAGGAAGAAAGTATAAAAAATTCATTAAATAATTTATTTAGTTTTCCTTATATAAAAAAAGCGGTTGAAGATAAAAATTTATCAATTCATGGATTAATTCACGATATTGGATCTGGCGGACTAAAGTTTTTAAATCCATTTACTGAAGATTTCGAAAATCTTTAAATATTAATAGGAATATTTTTTTGAGGGAAAATTCTTATTCTTAACCTCTTTAGCAAATTTTTTGACAGCTTTATTTATATTTTTTTCTATATTAATATAACTTTTTATAAATTTTGGTTTTTTGTTATTTGAATTTAAGTTTAAAATATCATCGATAACTAAGACTTGACCATCACAATGTTTGGAAGAACCTATTCCAATAGTTGGAATTGATAAAGTATTAGTAATTTTTTTAGATGTATCTAAACCTATACATTCTAGCACAATCATTTTCGATCCTGCATCTTCAAGTTTTTTTGCTAGATTTAATAAATTATTTGTGTCCTTTATATTTTTTCCTACACTTTTAATTTTACTAAAATTTCGAAATTTTTGAGGAGTTACCCCTATATGGGAAACAACTTTAATTTTATTTTTTGTTAAATGTTCAACTATATCAATATTTTTTTTATCTGTTTCAATTTTGATAAAATCTGCTTTAGTAAAAGTTAAAATATCTAGCGCATTCTTTAATGCTTCGTTTTTATTACTATAGGTATTGTATGGCATATCAATAATTGTCATTGAAAATTTAGTATTCATCACAACAGCCTTTCCATGATTTTTCATCATTTCAATTGTAACACCTCTTGTATTTTGCATTCCATATAAAGTTGTACCAAGGGAGTCACCTATTAGTATCAGATCTATTTTTCCATCTAATATATTTGCTATAGGCTTTGAATAAGCTGTTAAACAGGTAATAGGAATTTTATTTTTTTTTATTAATAATTTTTTATAATTTAATTTTAGCATTTTTATAATTTTAAACAGAACGTGTTATGCCACCATCAACACGGATATTCTGGCCAGTTATATAAGCACCACCATCAGAGGCTAACATTTCAACAACCGCAGAAATCTCACTAACTTTTCCATAACGCTTCAAAGGTATTCGATTTAAAAACTCTTCTTTAGCTGGTAAGCTATCAATAAAACCAGGTAATATATTGTTCATTCTTATATTGTCTTTGGCGTATTTATCAGAGTATATTTTTGTAAATGCTGCCAACCCTGATCTGAAAACTCCAGATGTTGGAAAGCTAGGATCGGGCTCAAAAATAGCAAAAGTAGAAATATTTATTATAGATCCATTCTTCTGGTTTTGCATGATTGGTGTAATTATTCTTGATGACCTTACTACATTTAAAAAATAAACTTCCATTCCTTTAATCCATTCATCATCACTTATTTGTAGAATATCGCCTTTAGGACCATGTCCAGCACTATTAATAAGAACATCTATTTTCCCAAATTTGGTCAAAACTTTTTCAATAAAACTCTCAATATTATTTGTCACTAAGTTTGAGCCTGTGTAACCTAGTCCACCTAATTCGTTTGCCAGTTTTTCTCCTTTTCCAGAGGAAGACATTATTGCAATATCATAACCTTTTGATGAAAGGTGCTTAGCTGCATCTGCACCCATTCCAGTACCAGACGCAATAAATACAGCTGTTTTTTTCATTAGATACTCATAACATATTAAACGTTAAAATATCCACTAACAAAACATAAATTAAATTTTAAACTGGAATTAATTTTCTTTCAGATAGAGGTGTCTCTTTTATAGGTAAATGTATTATTGCAGAAAAAGCACCAACACCAATACCAACCCACCAAACTATGTTATAACTTCCATAAATATCATAAAATAAACCACCAAGCCACACACCTACAAAAGAACCAATCTGATGAGATAAAAATACAATTCCGTATAAAGTTCCCATAAATTTAAGGCCATAAATATATCCAATTATACCAGAAGTAAGAGGTACAGTTGCTAACCACAATGAACCCATAACAATCGAAAATACAACAACTGAAGTTGGAGTAACAGGTAACATTATAAATGCAATTGCTGCAATTGTTCTTCCAGTGTAAATTATAGATAGCAAGTATTTTTTTGTATAATATTTACCCATTGCACCAGCTGTTATTGATCCAATAATATTAAAAAGTCCAATTAAGGCAATTGATAATGCGCCTAACGAAGCAACAGAATTACAAACTATACTAATTAAACTTCCTTGAATAATTGGACTGCTAGTTTCTGATATAAAAGCTGGAAAATGAGCTGTGAGAAAAGCTAATTGAAAACCACATGAAAAAAAACCAAAAAAAAGCATCAAATAAGTAGGGTCCTTAAATGCTTCCTTAAGAGCATCACTTAAATTTTCTTCAACTTCTTTTTTTGAAATTTTTGGTTTAGATTTTAGAAGAGGAACTAATACAATTGTTAAAATACTAATTATTGCAAAAATAACAAAAATTGATGACCATGGCATTATATCAAGAAGTCTTGCGGTGAATGGAGGTCCTACAACTTGTCCTGCAGATCCAGCTGCAGTTGTTATGCCTAGGGCTAAAGATCTTTTTTCAGGTGCAGCGGCTCTTCCAACTACTGCTAGTATGGGGCCAAAACCACTTCCAGCAATTCCAAAACCTATTAAAATATTAAGAAATTGATGAGCTTCAGGAGATGATGATGAACTGCTAATAAAAATTCCTATGGAATACAATATTAATCCTAAAGTGATTGCTTTTTTATCTCCGAATTTTTCTGCAAATGCGCTAAAGATTGGAGTTCCAATACCCCAAGCTAAATTCTGAATTGCTATAGCCATTGAAAATTCTGATCTAGCCCACATAAATTCATCAGCTATAGGTATTTGAAAAAGACCAAAAGTTGACCTTATAGCAAAACTAATTAATAAAATTAAACTTCCACCAATAAGTACAGGTGTAAAAATATTTGTATTATCTTTTTGGTTCATAAAAATGATTAAATGAAGGTAACAGTTTACAAAAAACTAATCTATTAGAAACTAAGTTCTTTGAACAACCAGTTGTTTTTCTGATTCTTCTTTTTCAGGGATTACATATGCAACAGCACAGTGGTTAATACAATATGGTTTACCTTCGAATCTTTCTTTACCACAAAATTTAAAATCAGTTTCATCAGGGTGACCTTCAGGCCACTCACATCCTCTTTTTACATTTTTAGTAAAATGATTTTTAATTATAGGCTGAAAACTTTGTTCAACTATTGGGATTTCTTTTGCTTCTTCTTTAGTAATTTCAAAGTTTAATTTTGGAATAATTGGCGATCTAGCTTTTTTTCTATCTGGTTTTACAGCAGTACGTCTTATTGGTGACGGCCTTCTTTCAAGACCAATTCTATGAGCTTTACCAACAACAGCATTTTTTGTAAAACCAAGTAACTTACCAATTTGAGCAGTAGGTAGGCCTTGGTCCCATAACTCTCTTAATTTTGAAACATTGCTATCATCCCAAGGCATAATATATCCTTTTTAATTTATCTATATATAGTAGTGCTTGATAACATTATTATACTAAATGTATAACTACACAAAGAAAAAACTGGGATTTTTTATAAAAAACCAATAAATAACATGTATTTCTTAATATAACTTAATAAAATAATGAAAAATCTAAGGAATTACGAAATAATTAACAAAAAGGTATTATTTAGAGCTGATCTAAATGTTCCAGTTTTAGATGAAGTTATAACTGATAGTTCTAGGATTTTAGCAATTAAATCTTCAATAAAAAACCTTATTTTAAATAAAAATAAGATTTTTATAATAGCCCATTTTGGAAGACCAAAAGGAGAAGTTTCGGAAAAATATTCTTTAAAGTTTATTCTTTCGTCTCTTAGAAAAATACTTGGAATCGAGAAAATTCATTTTTTAGAAAATTTACAAAAGGACAAGATTAATAAAACAATTAATGATATGCAGTATGGCGAAGTTTGTCTTATTGAAAATATTAGATTTCAAAAAACAGAGGAAAAAATTGATTTAAATTTTGCAAAAAATATAAGTAGTTTTTTTGATGTCTATGTAAATGATGCATTTTCTGCCTCTCATAGAAATCATACATCAATTACAGGTTTTGCAAAATATATTCCAGCTGTTGCTGGAAACCATTTAATCCAAGAAATAAAAAACATTGATTCATTTTTAGAAAATGCAAAAAACCCTAATATGGCAATAGTTGGTGGTTCTAAAATTTCTACAAAGATAAAATTATTAAATAATTTAATTAAACGGTTTAATTGTATTGTTTTAGGCGGAGCTATGGCTAATACATTTTTGCTATCAAATAATATAGATATAGGCAAATCTTTAGTTCAAAAAGATTTAGTGGATGAAGCACAAAATATACAAAAAAAAGCCAAACAATATAATTGTAAACTAATTCTTCCAACCGATGTAGTTTGTGGCAAAAACTTAGATGACAAAAAGCCTTTTGAATTCAATATTAATGAAATTGCATCAAATTTTATGATTTTAGATTTAGGAAAAAGTACAACTCAAGTAATTAATCAAGAAATAATAAATTCAAAAATGGTTTTATGGAATGGACCTGTTGGGGCATTTGAATACAAACCATATGATAAGGCTACAACTGAAATTGCTCTAAATATTAAAGAAAATGCAAAAAAACTTAATATAGATATTCTTGCTGGCGGGGGAGACACTGTTTCTTCAATTAAAAATGCAAATGCAGAAGGTGGTTTTAAATACATATCTAATGCCGGCGGTGCTTTTTTAGAATGGTTAGAGGGTAATCAGTCTCCAGGAGTAATTGCATTAAAAGAAAAT
>CAYQFB010000015.1:0-9120 GCA_964416705.1 uncultured Alphaproteobacteria bacterium | reverse complement strand
GATCTTGAAGCAGTTTTAACAAGCGGATTATAAAAATATTTATATTAAGGCAGGAAATTTTCCTGCCTTAATTTTCAACAAATTTATCAAAATGAATATTACTAAAAATTTAGCATCAAAAATTGCTTTGTTGCCAATGATAATTATTTCACTCACAGTATTTGTTGGATGTATCATTTATTCATTTGTATATTCTCTTACAGGGTCAAAATTAATTCCGGCTTTCAGTTACGTAGGTTTGATGCAATATGAAAGACTATTTAAAAGTAGAAAATGGGATGTAGCTGTAGAAAATATATTTATTTATGGTTTTGTTTTTACCATTGGTTGTTTAATTATAGGTTTTCTTTTAGCGGTATTAATAGATCAAAAAATTAGAGGTGAAAGTCTCTTTAGAACAATTTTTTTATATCCTTATGCAATGTCATTTGTGGTTACAGGTTTGGTTTGGAAATGGGTATTAAATCCAACTTTTGGATTAGAGCATTCTATGCATTTATGGGGCTTTGATTGGTTTCAATTAGATTGGCTAGTTAATAGAGAATTAGCTATTTATGCTGTTTGTATAGCAGCGGTATGGCAAGGTGCAGGCTTTGTAATGGTCCTTATGCTTGCAGGTTTAAGAGGAATAGATGAGGATATTTGGAAATCTCTAAGTATTGAAGGTGTACCTAAGTGGAGATCTTATTTATTTGTTATTCTTCCAATGATTAGACCAATGGTCATTACATCTTTAGTTTTAATCGCAGCTGGAGTAGTAAAAGTTTATGATTTAATTCTAGCTTTAACATCAGGCGGGCCAGGATATGCTACAACAACTCCTGCAATGTATGTTATGGAAAATTTCTTTAGTAGAGCAAATCTGGGGCAAGCATTTGCTGCATCAATTATTATGTTCTTGAGTGTTGTTTGTATATTAGCACCATGGGCTTACTATGAATTTTATTTTAGAAACAAAGAAGCAAAAGTTTAGAAATGAATAAACAATTAACTGATGCAAATGGACCTAGACCAAAATATTTAACAATTGGCAGAATTGGTCTTTATTGTTTTATTATTATGTGTGCTTTATTTTTTTTAATGCCTCTATATGTAATGATCATAACCTCTCTTAAAGATATGGATGAAATTAGATCAGGCAATCTTTTATATATACCGCAAACTCTAAGTTTTTATTCATGGCCAAAAGCTTGGTCTGAGGCTTGCACTGGTTTTGTGTGTGAGGGTTTAAGACCTGGTTTAATAAATTCTCTAAAAATTACTATACCAAGTGTTATAGTATCTGTTTCTTTAGGGGCTTTAAATGGTTATGCACTAGCATTTTGGAGATTCAAAGGGGCTTATTTCTTCTTTGGCCTTTGTTTATTTGGTGCTTTTATTCCTTATCAAGTTATGGTTTATCCTTTATTAAAAATAGAGAGTGCAATTGGAATTTACTCTTCACTACCTGGAATAATATTAGTTCATACTATTTTTGGGATGCCTATATTAACCTTAATATTTAGGAATTTTTATACTAGCTTACCAATAGACTTATTTAAAGCAGCAAGAATTGATGGCGGAAATTTTTTAAAAATTTTCTTTTATGTTGTTATTCCAATGTCGACGCCCATAACTATTGTTGCCGTTATTTTACAAGTTACAGGCATTTGGAATGATTTTCTTTTGGGTTTAATATTTGCAGGTAGAGATAATCAGCCAATGACGGTACAATTAAATAATATTGTACAAGTAGATTTTGGAGTGGCTGAATACAATGTTGATATGGCTGCAACAATACTAACTTCAATGGTTCCTCTAGCTGTTTACTTTTTATCAGGTAGATGGTTTGTAAGAGGTATAGCAGCAGGAGCAATAAAGGGGTAAAAATGAGTAATAGTGTTGAAGTAAAAAATCTTTCATTTAATTATGGAAAAGTAGAAATACTTAAAAACCTTGACTTAAATATTACAGATGGAGAGTTTATGGTTTTATTAGGACCATCTGGATGTGGAAAAACCACTTTATTGAATTGTATTGCTGGACTTTTAGATGTCGATGATGGTCAAATTATAATTGAAGGCGATAATGTTACTTGGAAAGAACCAAAAGATAGACATATAGGAATGGTATTTCAATCTTATGCTCTTTATCCAAGCATGTCTGTTGAGAAAAATCTTTCCTTTGGTCTTCGTATGGCAAATACACCTAAAAACATAATAAAAGAAAAAATTAATAAGGCTTCGGAATTGTTGCAAATTCAAGAACTACTTCACAGAAAACCTTCTCAATTATCTGGTGGTCAAAGACAAAGAGTTGCTATTGGTAGAGCTTTAGTAAGAGATGCTAAAGTATTTTTATTTGATGAGCCACTTAGTAATTTAGATGCAAAGTTAAGAGCTGAATTGAGATATGAAATTAAAAAATTACATAGAGATCTGGGGAATACAATGATTTATGTAACACATGATCAAATTGAAGCAATGACTTTAGCTGATAGAATAGCTGTCATGAAAGATGGAGTAATTCAACAATTAGATACTCCTAAACAAATTTATAATAAACCATCAAATTTATTTGTTGCAGATTTTATAGGTTCTCCAAGTATGAATTTTTTTACCGGTAAATTTTTATCTGCAAATAATTCATTTTCTTTAAATAATTCATTGATCAATTTAAATAGCTATCAATTTGAAAATCAACCATCAGATAAAAGTGACATTGTTTTTGGAGTTAGGCCAGAGGATATTAGTTTAAATAAATCTGATAAAAGTATAGAATTAAAAATAGAACTTATAGAACCTATGGGAGCAGATACTCTAATTTGGTCAAGTATGGAAGGTATACCATTTTCTATTAGGCTTGAAGGTTCATCAGAATATCAATTAGAAGATGTAATTAATATAGAATTTGATATAGAAAGAGCCTCAATATTTGACAAAAATTCAGAATTAAGAATCTAAAAACTTTAAAAATGGAGTAAGAAATGAATAAAGAAGATATTTCAGTTCAATTATATACAACTAGAAAATTCCAACCCTATGCTCCTATTTTTGAATTTATAAAAGAATCAGGTGTGACAAATATAGAATTATTTGGTCTAGAATCTGTAAATATTAAAGAATTTAAACAAATGATGGGCACAAATAATATTACTTCCCATTCAACACATGTTGGTTTTGAGGCATTAAGAGATACACAAAATATAATTGATAGAGCAAAAGAATTAAAAATTAAACATGTTATTGTTCCAGCTCCTCCAGCAAGAAAAGATGGTGATTTTAAAAATACTTTTGATATGAATGAAGATGAGTGGATAGCATTTGGAAAAGATTTATCTTCCTATGTTACTCAAATAGAAGATGCTGGATTAAAACTTGGATACCATAATCACTCATATGAATTTATGCCACTTGAAAGTGGAAAATTACCAATTGAATGCATGATGGATCAAAATGAAAACTTAAAATTAGAAATTGATTTGGGTTGGGCAGTAGCAGGGGGGGCAGATCCTATTGATTGGATTAAAAAATATTCAAATAAAATAATTGCTTGTCATTTAAAAGATTTTTATAGCAAAGAAAAAGACATGTTGGCTCATGATAATCAGTCAGCGGTTGGTGAGGGATTTATTGATTGGAGTCAATTAATTTCCTCTATGAGAGAAACAAATTGTAAACTTTTTATTTTAGAGCATGATGATCCACAAAATTACAAAGAATATATTTCTAGTTCAATTATAAATTTAGCAGATATTTAAAATGCGATTAGGTATTATTGGTTGTGGCAATATTTCTGAAACATATTTTGAGTGTCAAAATTTATTTAATAATTTTAAAATAGTTGCTTGTTCTGATATTAATTTTGAATTAGCAAAAAAAACTGCGGAAAAATATAATGTTAAAGCTCTCAGTGTAGATGATATTTTATCTAGCCAAGAAGTAGATCTAATAATTAATCTTACTATTCCATCAGCGCATAAAGAAATTATCATTAAATCTTTAAATGCAGATAAGCACTGTTTTAGTGAAAAACCTCTTGCTATGAGTTTTAGTGAGGGAATAGAAATTTCTGAATTATCCAATTTAAAAAAACTTTATGTAGGCTGTGCACCCGATACTTTTTTAGGAGCAGCAGGACAAAAAGCAAGAAGTTTAATTGAAGAAAATAAGATTGGTGACGTGGTATTAGGCACTTTTAACCTTATGTCACATGGTATGGAACATTGGCATCCAAACCCTGATTTCTTTTTTAAGCCTGGTGCTGGCCCAGTATTTGATGTGGGTGTTTATTATATCACTCAACTTGTTAATCTTATTGGTCCTATAAAATCAATTTGTTCATTGAGCGGGACAGCTACTCATGAGAGAATTATTACAAGTGAACCAAGAAATGGAGAAAAAATAAAAGTCGAAACCCCAACAACATTAATGGGTATTCTTGAATTCTATAATAATGCAAAAATCCAGTTTTTTTGTTCTTGGGATGTGTGGAAACATAAACATTCAACAATTGAGTTGTATGGACTAGAGGGCTCTTTGATTGTTCCTGATCCGAATTTTTTTAGCGGAGATATTTTAATCTCTCATAAAGAAGAAGACTGGCAGGTAATTACCAACGATAAAATGTTATTAGGCATACCAAATAAAACAGATAACGATGGAACTAAAATTGCAAATTACAGAGGTATAGGTCTTTCCGATATGATCGATGCTATACATAATCAAAGACAAGCAAGATGTTCTCTTGATTTAGCTGTTCATGTATTGGAGGTTATGGAGGGTATTATAAAATCTTCTACTGATAGAAATATTTATAATATTAAAACTAAACCAAACCAACCTCATTTTTTGGATGATAGTGAAATAATTAATTTAAAAAAATAATTTAATTTATTAATTTTTGATAACTTAAATCATTTTGAGAACTTAATTTGTTATTAAATTCTTCTAGATCATAATCAACAGTTTTAAGCATTGAGTTAAACTCTGATCTTTTTGTTACTACAAGTGAGATATCAGCTACTAAAAGATCAATTACAAAAAATCTTTCTTTTGATTTTTTTACTCTCCAAGTAACTTGAATTGATCCTGTATCAGAAAAAACTTCCATATCAATTAATGTAACTTTATTTTTTTCATCATAACTAGAGTTTGTTAGCTCATAATTTTGATTTGAATATCCTTGCATCATAGATGCAATATTTAATGCTAAATGTCTTTTAAATAGTTTAATATATTGTAACTTTGTATCTTTTGATGCTGCGTTCCAACTTTTTCCAGCTACAAATTTTGCTATACCAGATCCCGCAAAATTATTGTTTATAGTTTGCTCTATCATTAAAAATTTATTTTCTTTAGGAAGATCATCGTTTTGATAAGCATAAATAATTTTATCAATTTCTTTTTTTAGCCAAGAATTAACTTCATTTGCTTTAGAGTTAATAGGAAATAAGAATACTAATATTATACTAAGGATTTTTAAAAATTTCATTACTCAAACTCTATACTAATAAGAGGTAATGGAGTTAAAATATCATCATCAGTATTCATAATTGCTGCTTTTCTATTTTGGTAATATGAGCTTCTTACAGCAGCATAATAATCTATTGAATTGTCCCTAAGAGCGTTAACTTCATCTATAATTTTAGATCTTTGGTCAACTGCATTTACTGCTGTTCTAAGAGGTATTACCCATGCCTCTCCTTGATTTGCAGCATAAGCATTTACAGGATCAGTCATCATAGTCATAATCATTCCCGAAGTATCTCTTAAATTCGAGGGACCAAATAACGGCAATACTACATAAAAACCATCACCAACTCCCCATGTTGCTAGTGTTTGACCAAAATCTTCTTGTTTTTGCTCAAGACCTAGATCATCCGCTACATCAATTAATCCAAAAATACCAATTGTTGAATTGACTAAAAATCTACCTGTTGACTCAGCTGCATTTTTTCCTTGCCCTTGCAATAATTGATTTACAGCTACAAGAGGTAGTTTAAGATTACTAATAAAGTTACCAATACCACTTTGAACTGGGGACGGTAATTTTTTATAACCTTTTGCTGCTGGCTCTAATACCATTTTATCTGCAACATTATTAAATCCGAATACAGCTCTATTTATACTCTCTAGAGGGTCATAAATTTCATCTTCAAAAACTGATGTTTTAAAGTCATCTGAGCTAGTTTTCACATCATCAGATGCGCCAGCATAAACACTAAAACTAATAAAAATAATAGTAAAATATATTAATAATTGTTTTAATTTATTCATTTATTATGTCTAATTTTATATAGGTATATAGTTTAATTTTTTATTATTATATAACTTTTATAGCATAAATATGTCAGAAAATTCTAATAATTATTTACAATCTCTTAATAAATTTCAAAGAGAGGCTGTAGAAAATAATTCTGGAGCTACATTAGTTTTAGCGGGTGCAGGAAGTGGCAAAACCAGAGTTTTAACGTATAAATTACTGCATCTCCTTGCTAAGAAAATTTTAAAACCTAATCAAATTTTGGCAGTAACTTTTACTAATAAGGCTGCATCCGAAATGAAATTTAGAGTATCTAAAATGTTAAATTTCCCTATCGATAAAATGTGGTTAGGAACTTTCCATTCTCTATCATTAAAAATTTTAAGAAAAAATTATGAAAAAGTTGGTTTAAAAAAAAATTTTGTTATCATTGATACAGATGATCAATTAAAACTTATAAAAAAAATTTGTGAACAAGAAAATATAGATACCAAGGATATTTCTCCAAAATTTTTTAGTAATGCAATTGATAGTTTAAAAAACAAAGGTGTTTTTTTTAATGAACTTAAGCCAAATAAATATAGAAATAATGATGAAGAGCTTAGATTTGTATACAAAATATATCAGCAGGAATTAAATAGAATTAATTGTGTTGATTTTGGTGACCTGATTCTTTTGTGTATAAAATTATTTAAAATAAATAATGATGCAAGAGAATATTATCAAAATTTATTTCATTTTATATTAGTAGATGAATATCAAGACATTAATTTTATTCAGCAAAAATGGTTAGAATATTTATATCAAGGTCATAAAAATATATGTTGTGTTGGTGATGATGATCAGTCAATTTATTCTTGGAGAGGGGCCGATGTAACTAATTTATTAGAATTTAAACAAAATTTTAATGATCCTAAAATAATTAGATTGGAGCAAAATTATAGATCAACAAAAAATATTCTGGAATGTGCTTCTATACTTATTGATAAAAATAAAAACAGATACGGAAAAAAATTATGGAGTGAAAATGAAATAGGCGAAAAAATTACAATAAATGGTTTTTGGGAAACAAAAGAAGAAGCGATGATTACAACTGATCAAATAGAAATGTTAATAGCAAAAAAAGTTCAACTTTCAGAAATTGCTATATTATTTCGAGTTGCCGCACATACAAGATCTTTTGAAGATAGATTAATATCAATAGGGTTGCCTTATAAAATTATTGGAGGATTAAGATTTTATGAGAGAAAAGAAATTAAAGACATCATTGCATATCTAAGAATAATAAATAATTTATCTGATGATTTAGCATTTGAAAGAGTAATAAACACACCTAAGAGAGGGATAGGCAAAACAACACTTGCAAAAATTAATAAAATTTCAAGACTAAACAATATAAGTTTGTTTGAAGGTTCTCAAATATTCGTTAATGAAAATAAAACAAAGGTAAATATAGAGATTGAGAATTTTATTAAGAATATTGTAAATTGGAGAAAAATCAAAAATAATTTTGACCACATTGAGCTTACTAAAACTGTATTGGAAGATTCAAATTATATGCAGTCACTAGAAATTGAATTAAAGAGTTCAAAAAATCCTGAAAGTTTATCAAGAATAGATAATGTAAATGAATTTTTAGAAAGTTTAAAAGAATTTGAAAATTTAGAAGGTTTTTTAGAACATGTCGGTTTAGTAATGGAAAATATCTCAAATACAAATGCACCAACAATAAGCTTAATGACTATGCACGGTGCAAAAGGATTGGAGTTTGATTATGTTTTTTTAGCTGGATGGGAAGAAGGAGTTTTTCCAAGTCAAAGATCGCTAGATGAGTCGGGAACAAAAGGTTTAGAAGAAGAAAGAAGATTGGCATATGTTGCGCTTACAAGAGCTAGAAAAAAAGTTCAAATATCTTATGTGAATCAAAATAGATACTCATACGCTTCACATGATTTTAATGCTCCATCGCGTTTTATTTCAGAATTACCTAAAGATTTAATTGAATTTAATGATTCAAAATTTGTTGAGGAAAATGATTTTTTAAGTAATTTTATTAAAACTGAAGATATTTCTAGTGATTATTTAACTCCTGGAAGAAAAAGAATGCTAGAAAATAAAACAAATGATATTGATTGGGAGTTTAATCAAGATATATCTTTTGAAGATGATTTAAAGATTGATGATGAGGTTCTTCATAAAAAATATGGAACAGGAATAATATTAAAAAAAGACATAGATAAAGCTGAAGTAGATTTTAAAAATTTTGGTTTAAAAAAAGTTTATTTAAAATTTTTACAGATTAAGAATTAATTTTGTTTAAAAACTCATCTTCGGTTAATGTATTTATATTTAGCTCTTTTGCCTTTTTAGATTTAGAGCCCGCTTTTTTACCAATGATTACATAATCCGTTGTTTTGCTAACACTAGATAGAATTTTAGCACCTACTTTTTTAGCTAAATATTTTGCCTCATCTCTTGAAATATTAATTAATGAACCTGTAAATACTAAATTTTTGCCATTAAAAAAATTATTAATATTTGCTATTTTATTTTCATTAATATCTAGATGTCTAGATAGCTTTTCTAACAAGATAATGTTTTGATTATATGAAAAGAAATTTTTAATTGCATTGATAGCTTTTGGGCCGAGACCATCAATATTAGATAAAACATCAGTTTTTTTAGATGCTAAGATAAAATTTTCAATGTTTTTAAATTCTTTTGCTAAAATTTCTGAATTTACTTCACC
Source organism: uncultured Alphaproteobacteria bacterium (assembly GCA_964416705.1). Taxonomy (GTDB): domain Bacteria; phylum Pseudomonadota; class Alphaproteobacteria; order HIMB59; genus CACPNW01. The sequence continues at coordinate 128 of CAYQFB010000015.1, read as the reverse complement.
TATAAATCTTATTCCTAAAGAATATATAAATTTAGCTAGATCAATATTTTTAGAATTTTCAATCGAATTTATTAAATTATTAAATGATAATGTTCCCCAGCCTTCTAATTTTTGAATTTTTAATTTTA
>CAYQFB010000014.1:0-9191 GCA_964416705.1 uncultured Alphaproteobacteria bacterium | reverse complement strand
TTATGGGTTGTCTAAAAATAGTTCCACCTAGTATATTTCTTATAGTTCCATTAGGCGAACGCCACATTTTTTTTAAATCAAATTCTTTTACCCTATCTTTATCCGGAGTAATTGTGGCACATTTTATACCAACCCCATATTTTTTAACCGCTTCTGCAGTATCAATTGTAATTTGATCATCAGTATTATCTCGGTTTTTAACCCCTAAATCATAATATTTTATATCTAGGTCAATATATGGAAGAATTAGTTTAGTTTTAATAAATTTCCAAATGACTCTTGTCATTTCATCACCATCCATCTCAACAACGGGATTATCTACTTTAATTTTGTCCATGAGAGTAATATTTTATTTAATTGCTTCGTGTTCTTTATTACTTGAAATTGGTTTTGTAAATTTTTATTTCCAAATTTATTTTTAATAATTTTATCAAATTGCTTAATTAATGGTGACCAATAGTTATCAAAGTTAAAAAAAATTATAGGCTTGTTATGTAATTTAAGTATCTTCCATGACAATACTTCTATCACTTCCTCTAAAGTTCCAGTGCCACCAGGTAAAATTAAAAAAGCATCACCTAATTTAAATAAATATTCTTTTCTTTTACTCATACTTTTAACAATTTTTAGATGAGTAATTTTGAGATTTATTTTTTCTTTATTTATTAAAAATTTTGGAATTATGCCAATAACCTCTTTTCTTAATTTAATTAAAGTTTTTGCTATTTCTCCCATTAGTCCGACATTACCTCCTCCATAAACGACTTTAATTTCATGATTAGATATGATTTCTGCAGTTTCCCTAGCTATTTTATAAAATTTTCTGTCTAATTTTTGTGATGATGAACAGTAGATTGTTAGAGATTTTATTTTCATAATTCTGTATTAGCTCGTTTTATATGCAATTAAATATACATAATGAAGGCTGGGTTTATTTTGTTACTAGTTTTTTAATTACTATTATCATTATACCTTTCTATACAATTTTAGGTTTTTTTTTATGTATTTTAACTGGTTATATATTTTATTTTTTTAGAGATCCAATTAGAGCTATACCTAATGAAGATGTTGTTGTTTCACCAGCAGATGGATTAGTTACCTATATTGGTAGTGCAAAAAGTCCCATAGAAAATAACTTAGATAAAAATAATTATACAAAAATAAGTATATTTCTTAGTGTATTTGATGTGCATGTAAATAGGATGCCCTTAGATGCCTCAATTTCATCAATTAATTATATTTCCGGTAAGTTTTTAAATGCTACATTAGATAAATCTAGTAAAGATAATGAAAGAAATATAATTTATGCAAAAAAAAATGAAGATAATTTTTATATTGTACAAATAGCTGGATTAATTGCTAGACGTATTGTTTGTGATTTAAAAAATAATCAAGAGGTATTAAAAGGTGATAGAATTGGAATTATTAAATTTGGAAGTAGGGTAGACTTATATTTACCTCAAAATTATAATATTTTGATATCTAAAGGTCAAAGAGTAGTAGGAGGAGAAACAATAATATCAAACCCAAAAAATATACAAAATATAAATAACGCTATTTTAAAATGAATGAACAAAACATTATAAGTAAATATGTACCAAATTTTATTACACTACTTTCATTAAGTAGTGGCTTTACATCTATTAGGTTTTCATTAAACGGTGAATTGGAAATCGCTATATATTTAATATTATTAGCAACAATTTTTGATTTTTTTGATGGATGGTTTGCGAGAAAACTTAAAAGTGGAACAAATTTTGGAGCAGAATTAGACTCATTAAGTGATTTTGTATCATTTGGTGTTGCTCCAAGTTTTCTAATTTATTTGTGGTCTACGCACACTCTTGGTTCTCTTGGCTGGGGTGCAACTTTATTTTTTGTTATTTGTAGCGCACTTAGATTAGCAAGATTTACTGCTGATATTTATATTACTAATAAACCAATTGATAATAATGAATATTTTATAGGTTTGCCATCTCCAGCAGCGGCCGGGTTAATATTATTACCTTTATTTATTTTTTTTGAATTTAATTTAAATTTTCTTAAAAATGAATATTTAAACTTACTTATTACAGTTTTTATAGGTTTAATGATGATAAGTAAAATACCTACTATTTCTCTAAAGAAAATAAAAATAAGTCAAAAATACAAAACTTGGATCTTTTTAATATTTGTTATTGTCTCAGTAGCTTTGATTTCTAAGGTTTGGCTTACTTTAGTTATAGTATTTGGTTTGTATTTATTATCAATTATTTATATAATTTTTAAGAGTAGATAATTTAATAACTAACTTTTTTTCTATACCAATTTACAACATTTTCTTTTAACATTAGTGCTGATGGAGTAACAACCAAAGTAAGAATTGTTGCAAATATTAGTCCAAAAACTATAGCTGTAGATAATTGCACCCACCACTGAGTGTCAGGTGAACCTCTTGTTACTTTTCTAGTAACAAAATCTATATTAGTCATAGTTACCATGGGTAATAAACCAAGCACAGTTGTAGTAGTAGTTAATAATACTGGTCTTAATCTTTGCGCACCTGTTTTTATAATTGCTTCTTTTACAGAGTCAGTTTTATTTTTAAGAAAATCAAAAGTATCAATTAAAATAATGTTATTGTTAACTACTATTCCCGCAAGTGCTATTACCCCAACTCCTGTCATAACAATACCAAAAGCCTGTCCGGTTATCATCAATCCTATTAATACCCCTGCAGTTGACATAACTACTGCAAAAAGTATTAAAAAACCACTATAGAAACTATTAAATTGCAAAAGTAAAATCATTAACATCATAAAAAGAGCAACACTAAATGCTTTCGTTAAAAATGCTTGTGCTTCTTTTTGATCTTGATTTTCACCTATTAATTCTGCTCTTATATTCTTATCTAATTTATATCTTGGTAAATCGCTCATTAATTTACCCCTAATGAAAGGTGCTTTATCAGTTATTCCAAGTACGTACTCTAATTCTTTAACTTTAAAATCAGCAAAAACTCCTGGTTTTACATCTGCTTGAATATTAATTGCATTTTTAGAGTCAACTCTAACAATATTACCTTTTGTATTTGCTGCTTTTATATCAACAAAATTTGAAATAGGAACAAGGCCATTTTGAGTTGATATTCTTAAATTATTTATTGTGTCTAAAGTTCTTCCTTCATTTGGATATCTTAAATACATAGGTATACTATCATTTGAGTCATCTGGTCTATATTCTCCTAATTTAAGTCCATTTGTTGCAAGTTTAATAACGTTTCCTATAGAACTTATATTAACACCAAATTTAGAAGCTTGTTTTCTATCAACGTTAATTTCCCATTCAATACCTGGTGCTGGAAGATTATCTTCAATATTCATAAGATCTGGGTACTTATCTATAAATTTTTTTAATTTTTCTGACTCAAGTAGAAGTAAATTTTTATTAATACTTGTTAGTTTAATATTAACAGGCTTTCCTGATGATGGACCACCTTCTTGTTCTCTAGTTTCAACTTTGATACCTTTTATAGTCTTAGTCGCATTAAGAATTTCATTTAATATAACCAATGAAGGCCTTCTTTTATTCCAGTCATTATATTCCAAACTTATTGATCCAATAAAATCTTCAGATGACTCTGATTGTTCGGAAATATTACCACTAAGAGAATAGATACTTTTAAATTCATTATTTCTATTTTGAATTTGTAAAATAATATTTTCTACTCTTTGAACATAATCTCTTTTCTCTTCTACTGACAAATTACCTCTAGCAAATACAACTATTTTTGCTAAATCAGGTTCGACACTTGGAAAAAATTCAACTCCTGCACCAATTCTTGTGTAGGAAAAGTTGACTGCTATTAATACTACAATGGCAGAGATTAGTACTTTTGCTGGGTGATTTAAAAGAAAGTTAATTATTTTAACATATACACCAATAAATCCTTTTATATTTAAAACAGAGACATTTGATTCGGAAGATAATATTTTGGCTGATTCCGAAATTTCTTCTGAACTCATTATTTTGTTTTCAGTAAGCTTATATATTTTTGGAATAATCCAAGAAAAAATAAATATAAAAGTAATTATTGATAGAAGAAATTTTATAATTGTAACTGGTATAGATAAATAGCTTAAAGAAATATAATCAGATCCATAAGAGATTAGGTTAAAAACTATTATTGAAAAAATTGCAGGAATTATTATTTGAAGAAAAATTCTAGCTAAATTATTTAAAACTGTACCCAAAACTGGTACAAAAAGTAGAGCCATAAATAATGAAGATGTTAGAACACATATTAAAGTTATAGGCAAATACTTCATAAATTCCCCAGCTAAACCTGGCCAGAATATTAAGGGGATAAAAGCTGCTAGTGTTGTTGCAGTTGATGATATAATTGGCAAAGCCATTTTTTTTGAAGCTTCTGCATAAGAGTCAACAATAGATAAACCTTCTTTTAGTTTTCTATCTGCATATTCAACTACAACTATAGCCCCATCTACAAGCAAACCTACAGATAATATAAGTGCAAATAAAACTACTATGTTTATAGTAAAGCCCATAATCGAAAGAGCAAGAAGACCAGATAAGAAAGATCCAGGAATTGATAATCCAACCAAAAGTCCCGATCTAACACCTAAAGCACCAAGTATTATAATTAAAACAAGTATTATTGCTGCTATTACATTATTTTGCAAACTATTTAACATAGTTTTAATACCTTTGGATTGGTCTTGACTATATAGTACATTTACATTTTGAGGAAAATTTGAAGAAGTTTTTGATACTATTTTTTTAACTTCATCAACGGTTTCAATAATATTTTCACCTATTCTTTTTGAAACTTGAATAGTAACAGAATTTAAGCCATTAACATTAGCATATGATTGTCTATCTTCAAAAGTTCTTTTTATACTTGCTATATCTCTGAAAGTAATAACTGAATCTCCCGAAGTTTTAATTGGAGTATTCAATACATCTTCAATATTTTCAAATAGGCCTGGTACTTTAATATCAAAGCTTCCATCCCCAGTGTCTTGTCCACCAGCTGAAACCATCATATTGTTTTGTTGAACTGTGTTTATTAAAATTTGAAGATCAATACCGTAACTTTCTAGAGCAGTCTTATCAATTAAAATATCGACTTGCTCAAATCTTTTACCACCAATTTTTGCTTCCAAAACACTACTAATCGTTTCAATGTCATCTTGTAGTTCAACTGCTAGATCCTGTAAGGCTCTATCAGGTAAGTCGCCAACCAGAGAGATAAGTAAAATTGGGAATGTACTAATATTAACTTCACTAACAGTAGGTTCATTTGCTTCATCTGGTAAATCTCCTTTAGCACGATCAACTTTCTCTCTTACATCTTGCATAGCTTGATCAGCGTTAAAACCTGCATCAAATTCTAAAAGAACATTACCTCCACCGGAGTAAGCAGTTGATCTAACTTCTTTTATACCCTCAACACTCTTAACTTCATCCTCAATTGGTTTAACTAATAACCTTTCTGAGTCCTCAGCAGATATACCTGTTTGACTCAAAGATACATAAATAATAGGTATATTTACATCAGGCGTAGACTCTTTTGGTATTGTTATGTAGGTTGCTGATCCAGATACAATTATAAAAACCAATATACCTACGAAAACTCTGGCTTTAGACAAAGCAAAATCAATTATGTTCATGTTTATTTAATATTAATATGAGATTGATTCACCAACCGCAACATACTCTTGTCCTGTCACAATTAAATTCACTTTATCAGGAAGTCCTGAAACCCAAATACCATCAATAGTATCTTTAACAGAAGTTGTTGGATAAAATATTACAATATTTTCTTCATTTACAGCCTTAACACCAATTGTACCATCATCTTGTAAAGTTAAAATTGAAGGAGGTATTTTATGAGCTTTTAATTCAGAGCCGGCAATTGTAATTTTTGTCGTAATGCCACTTTTGAATGATAAATCGTTGTTATCTGCCTCTATTGTAATTTCAAAAGTTCTTGTACTTGTTTCTGCAGAAGGAGATATAAATGAGATTAACCCATTCTTTTTTACTCCATTAGTGTTTTCTATAACTGCTTTTGTTCCTAAATTTACTTTATTAACATCGAATTCTGATAGGTAGCCTTGAATTTTAATAGGATTTAAATCAATTATTGTAAACATAGGGTTACCAGGAGTTATATATTCACTTTCTTCAATCATTTTATTAGATATGATTCCTGAAAAAGGTGAGTTAATTAAGGTGTTGCTGATATCTAACTCAATATTTTTTAATTGGGATTTAACATTCGCAATTTGTGCCTCAACACTTGATTGTTGAGATTCAAAATTAATCATAATATCTTCTTGGTCAGACCTAGCATTAGCTAAGTTAAAAGAAGCTAAACTTAATTTAGATTTAGAGCTTAAACCTTTATCAATAAGCTGTTTTGCTGATGCGAATTCTATTTCATAAAGTTTAATTAATTCTTTGTTTTGTGATAATCGGTTAACTTTGTTTTTTTTATTTAATTCTAATTCCTTATTTAGTCTTTCAAGGTCTTTTTTTGCACTATTTAATAGTTCTTTTCTATTTTCAATAGAGATTCTAATCAATTCATCACCTTTTGATACTTTATCACCTCTTTTAAAATTTATGCTAGTAATATTCCCAGTTGTTTTTGATTTGACATCAATTTTTTTATTATGGGTAGTCTGACCTTGAAGTACAATTGATTGATCGATTTCACTAAAATTAAATTCTTTTATCTCAACTTTATTACCGTTATCTTCAATGTTTACCTCTTCAGTTACGGTATTATTTAATTCTGTGTTTTCAGATGTATCATCCTGAGCGTTGACATTAGTAAATTGACCAGAACCTATCCATCCAACGACAAGTAAAAGTATAAATGCAGCTATAAAAATTGATTTTTTCATATTATTATTAATGGCTTTTATATAAGATTTTACTTAAAAAAAACAATAGTCTTTAACTGGAATGTATAAATGAAATCAAAAGATTGGTTAAATCGTCAAAAAAAAGACTTTTATGTAAAAAAAGCAAAGAAACAAGGATATTTAAGTAGAGCGGCTTACAAACTTATAGATATAGAAAAAAAATTTCAAATTATACAAAACTCAAAAAAAATATTAGAATTCGGTGCTGCTCCAGGCGGTTGGACTCAAGTTGTTTTAGAAGTAAATCCAAAAATAGAAATTACAGCTATAGATCTTTTAGATCTGAAAATAAACCATCCTCAGATTTCTTTCTACAAAGAAGATTATTTGACATTTGATTACATTACAAAAGAAAATTATTATGATTTGATTCTTTCAGATATAGCACCAAATACTACTGGTCATCAATCAACAGATCATTTAAGGATATCAAGTATGCTATTCGATATAATAGAACTACTCGACAAAGTTTTAAATAATGATGGTGATTTTATAGCAAAAATTTGGCAGGGCAGTGAAGAAAAAGATTTGGTTAAAAAACTTAAGAAAAAATTTAAATTTGTTTCATATTTTAAGCCAGACTCATCAAGGAAAGATTCTGCTGAAATCTTTATAGTTGCAAGAAATTTTATTAAATAAATGATGGTAATAAACGAAACAATTTTAATTATAGATTATGGTTCTCAGTACACACAATTAATTGCTAGAAAAATAAGAGAACAAAATGTCTATTGTTTAGTTCATCCATATAATAAAGTTGACTCAGAAATTTTAAATAATAAAAATTTATCAGGAGTAATTTTATCTGGTGGTCCTAATTCTGTAAAAGATAAAAAATCTCCTAAATTAGATAAAAAAATACTAGCATTAAAAATACCAATATTAGGTATTTGTTACGGTCTACAATTGTTATGTAAAGAGTTTGGTGGAAATATTGGTCAATCAATTTCAAGAGAGTATGGTTATTCTTTAATTACCCCAACAAATAAATCCAAACTATTAAATGGTATTAAAAAAAACAGTCAAGTTTGGATGTCGCATGGCGATCATATTGAAAAAGCGCCCAGAAATTTCATCATAACTTCATTATCCAATAATGAAGTAATTGCTTCTATTGAATATAAAAGATGTAAAATTTATGGTTTGCAATTTCATCCTGAGGTATACCATTCTTTGGATGGAAAAAAAATTATATCAAATTTTTTACTGAAGATTTGTAAAATTACAGAAAAATTTAAACTTGATGATTTTCTCAACAATAAAATTAATGAACTTAAAAACATCTTAAAAAATAAAAAAGTAATCTGTGGACTCTCAGGTGGAGTTGACTCTACTGTCACTTCATTTTTACTACATAAAGCTATAAAAAATAACTTGTACTGTATTTTTGTTGATCATGGATTGTTAAGATTTAATGAGTCTAATGAGGTTGTATCTATTTTCAAAAAAAAATTTGGAAAAAATTTTATAAGAGTTGATGCATCAAATATTTTTTTATCAAAATTAAAAAATATAAAAGATCCAGAATTGAAAAGAAAAATTATTGGAAATACTTTTATTAAAGTGTTTGAAAAAGAGGCAAAAAAAATAAAAAAAGTTGAATATCTTGCTCAAGGAACATTATACCCTGATATTATAGAGAGCATACCTTTCTTTGGTGGTCCAACCGCTAAAATTAAAAGTCATCATAATGTAGGAGGTTTGCCCAAAAAAATGAATTTAAAGATTATTGAACCTTTAAAAGAATTATTTAAAGATGAGGTAAGGTTATTAGGCAAAAAACTAAAAATTAATTCAGAGTTATTAATAAGACATCCTTTTCCTGGACCTGGACTTTCTATTCGCATACCAGGTGAAATTGATAGAAAAAAAATAAATATTCTGCAAAGGGTTGATAAACTTTTCATAACCTACTTAAAAGAAAACAATATTTATAAAGATATATGGCAAGCATTTGCAATTTTATTACCTGTTAAGTCAGTAGGTGTGATGGGTGATGAGAGAACATATAATTATTCTATTGTCATAAGGGCAGTAACATCAGTTGATGGAATGACTGCTGATTTTTATATGTTTAATAAAAAAAATTTAACAGAAATTTCAAAAAAAATAATCAATGAAGTAAAAGAAGTTAATAGGGTATTGTACGATTTTACGTCTAAACCTCCCAGTACTATTGAGTGGGAGTAGTTTTTTTGCAAAAAACTCAACAATACTGCGAAAAAAAACTTACACAAAAACTGACACATTTTTATA
>CAYQFB010000013.1:0-9197 GCA_964416705.1 uncultured Alphaproteobacteria bacterium | reverse complement strand
CAGGTAAAATGTGGATTAGAATATTTCCAGATGTTCCAGTTTCAAAAAAACCTGCAGAGGTAAGAATGGGTAAGGGAAAAGGGTCAAATGAATTTTGGGCATGTCGTGTTAAACCTGGAAGAATTATGTTTGAGATTGATGGTGTAGATGTTGATGATGCAAAAAAGGCAATGACTTTAGCAGCTGCGAAATTACCAATTAAATGCAAATTTGTTGAGAGAAATATATGATAGAAAAAAAATCAAAAAAAACTGATTTAAGTAAAATAAAAGCAGAGGTTATTGATCTTAAAAAAGCGCTTATGAATTTTAAATTTCAGAAATCTACAGGTCAATTAGAAAAAACTTCTGAAATTAAAAAAACAAGATTAAAAATAGCTAGGCTTAAAACAAATATCACAAAAATTTTAGGAGAACAAAATGCCTAAAAGAATATTATCTGGAACTGTAATTTCATCAAACTCTAACAAAACAATTGTTGTTAAAGTTACTCGAAGAGTTAAGCATAAATTATATAAAAAGATTATTAGTTTATCTAAAAATTATCATGTACATGATGAAGATAATGAATTTAAAAGTGGCGATACAGTTAATATAATTGAGTCAAAACCAATATCAAAATTAAAAAAATGGATTGTTTTTAATAACAAAGGTGATCAACAATGATACAAATGCAATCAAATCTTTTTGTAGCAGATAACTCTGGAGCAAGAAGGGTTCAGTGTATTAAAGTTTTAGGTGGATCTAAAAGAAGATTTGCTTCTATTGGTGACATAATTGTTGTTTCTATTAAAGACGCAATCCCACGCTCAAAAGTAAAGAAAGGTGAAGTTTTTAAAGCAGTTATAGTAAGAACAGCAAAGGCTTTCGGTAGACCTGATGGATCATCAATAAAATTTGATAAGAACGCAGCAGTTCTTTTAGATAAGCAAGAAGAACCAATTGCAACTAGAATTTTTGGCCCTGTTACAAGAGAGCTTAGAACAAAAAAATTTATGAAAATAATTAGTTTGGCTCCAGAGGTGCTTTAAATGAATATTAAATTTAAGATAAAAAAAGGTGATGAAGTGGTAGTATTGGCAGGTAAAGATAAAGGAAAAAAAGGCAAAATTATTAAAATTCTTCCAAAATTAAATAAAGCAATCGTTTCAGATATTAACAAAGTTAAAAAACACCAAAAACCTGGAAATAATGAACCTGGAGGTATAGTTGAAAAGGAAATGCCAATTCATATATCTAACCTAAACTTTTTTGACTCAAAAGCTAACAAAGGCGTCAGAATAGGCTTTAAATTAAATAAAGATGGAAAAAAATTAAGAATTAATAAAAAAACTGGAACCGAAATTTAATATGAGCAGACTTTTAGAAAATTATAAAACAAACATAATTGAAGATCTTAAGAGTAAATTAAGTGTTAGTAATATTCATCAAGTGCCAAAGATTAGTAAGGTTGTGATTAATATGGGAATTGGTGATGCAAAAGATGATACAAAACTAATTGATAAAGCACAGGAGGAAATATCCTTAATATCCGGTCAAAAAGCTATAAAAACTAAAGCAAAAAAAGCAATCGCTGGTTTTAAAATTAGAGCAGGTATGCCTCTAGGCGCTTCAGTAACTCTAAGAAATAAAAAAATGTATGAGTTTTTAGATAGATTAGTTAACATTGCTATCCCTAGAATAAGAGATTTTAGAGGATTAAATCCAAATAGCTTTGATGGTAATGGCAATTACTCTATGGGTATTAAAGAGCAAATTATATTCCCAGAAATTAATTATGACAAAATAGATAAAGTTAGAGGTTTGAATATTACAATTTGCACTACAGCAAAAAATAATAGCGATGCTTTAGAATTGCTTAAATGTTTTAACATGCCTTTTTTAGGCAGAGAGGAAAGTTAATTTAAATGGCAAAATTAAGTTCAGTTCAAAAAAATCTAAATAGATTAAAGCTAATTGATAAATTTAGTAATAAAAGAAAAAATCTTAAGATAAAAATTATGGATAAAAGCGTATCTATTGAAGAAAGGTTAAAATTTCAAAACAAATTAAATGAGCTTCCTAGAAATAGTTCAAATATTAGGTATCGTAATAGATGCAAGTTAACAGGAAGAACAAGAGGCGTTTATAGAAAATTTGGTCTTTCAAGAATTAAAATTAGAGAATTATCAATGTCTGGTAACTTGCCAGGTATGATAAAATCTAGCTGGTAGGAGGCAAGTATGGCTTTTAATGATTCTTTATCAGATATGTTAGCAAGAATAAAAAATGCCCATAGAGCAAGAAAATCGATTACTTCTTGTTATAAATCAAATCTTAATATGAATGTTTTATCAGTACTAAAAGATGAGGGTTATATTAGAGATTTTCGAGATTTAGAGGTTAGAAAAGGAATTAATTCAATTCAAATTGATCTTAAATATTTTAATGGTAATCCTGTTATTAAAAATATTAAAAGAGTTTCAAAACCCGGTATTCGAGTTTATTCAAAAATTTCAGATTTACCTAAAACATACGGTGGTCTTGGAATATCAATTCTTTCAACCTCAATGGGTGTTATGTCAGATAATAAAGCAAGGCAAAAAAATGTTGGTGGTGAAGTTTTGTGTGAGGTTTTTTAAAATGTCAAGAATAGCAAAAAATAGTATAAATATATCTGATAACGTAACCTGCAAATATGAAAATGGTAATTTCTACGCAAAAGGAAAATTAGGAGAAATGACTCTATCTGTTAATGATTTATTTAAAGTTGAAATTAAAGATAAAGAAATTTTTGTATTACCAAAAGATGATAAAGATAAGATTAATCCAAACTGGGGAACAACTAGATCTCTTATATACAATGTTGTTCAAGGTGTTGATGTAGGTTTTACTAAAACTTTAGAATTAAACGGCACTGGGTATAGAGCAAGTGTTTCAGGTTCTAAGTTAAAATTACAATTAGGTTTTAGTCATGATATTGATTATGAGGTGCCTAAACAAGTAAAAATAGAATGCCCAAAACAAAACATAATAAAATTATTTAGTTTCAACAAAGAAATTCTTGGAGCCACTGCTGCAAAAATTCGCTCTTATAGAAAACCAGAGCCTTTCAAGGGCAAAGGAATAAAATATGAAAATGAATATATTTTTAGAAAAGAAGGTAAGAAAAAATAGCTTGGTAAAATTATGATCGAAAAAAGAACAAAAAGAACAAGGTATAAACTAAAAAAAGTTTCTAATAGAAAAAGACTAACAGTATTTAGGTCTAATAAGCATTTATATGCACAAGTTATTGATGATACTGTTGGTAAAACACTAGCCAGTGCCTCAACAAAAGAAAAAAATATTGATATTAATAATAAGGATAGAAAATCTTTAGCTGAAATTATTGGTACAAATATTGCTAAAAGATCAATTGAAAAAGGCATAAAGGAAGTAGCTTTCGATAAAGGTAAATATAAGTATCATGGTTTAATTAAAATTCTTGCTGATTCTGCTAGAACTGAAGGATTAATTTTTTAAGGGAAATATATGTTTGAAAACGAAAATAAAGAATTTAATGAGCATCTGGTAACAATAAACAGAGTTGCTAAAGTTGTTAAAGGTGGAAGACGTTTTGGATTTGCAGCAATTATGATTGTTGGAGACAACAAAGGTAGAGTTGGTTATGGTACTGGTAAAGCAAAAGAAGTACCTGAAGCAGTCAGAAAAGCATCTGAAAATGCAAAAAATAAAATGATAAGAGTTTCTTTAAAGGATAACAGAACAATACATCATGATGTTATTGGCAGATATGGTGCTGGGAAAGTTATACTCAGGTCTGCAGCTCCAGGTACAGGAATAATAGCGGGTGGAGCAATGAGAGCTCTTTTTGAGTCTTTGGGAATTAAAGATGTAGTAGCGAAATCTATGGGGACATCTAATCCACATAATATGTTAAAAGCCACTTTTGATGCTTTCATGAAATCAGAGTCACCTAAATCAGTTGCAGCAAAGAGATCAAAAAAAGTTACAGATATAATTAAAATTAATAAACAGTCTTAAGGGTTATCATTTATGAAAATTAATCAAATACCTTCAAATTTAACCTCAGGTTCTAAAAGAAAAAGAAAAGGTCGTGGCTCGGGATCAGGATTAGGTAAAACAGCTGGAAGAGGTGTAAAGGGTCAAAAATCACGTTCCGGAGTATCTATTAATGGTTTTGAGGGTGGTCAAATGCCTCTTTATAGGCGGTTACCTAAAAGAGGTTTTAAAAATAAGTTTAAGAAAAAAATTCAAACAGTTAATTTTAATAGACTTAGCTCAATTATTGCTAAATACGGTATTGACTCAACTAATATTAAAGAAACTGAATTATTTGATAAAAAAATTTTCAATAAATCTAAAGGAGATTTAAAACTTCTAAACTCAGGAGATTTAAAAAAAATGATAAATATTGAAATTTCTTTTGCCACAAAAAACGCAATTGAGAAAATTGAAAAATTAGGTGGAAAAATCAAATTAACTAAAAATTAATAATGGCTACAGCAGCAGAAAAACTTGCAGGAAATTTAAACTTTGGAGCTTTAGGAAAAGCAACTGAGTTAAGAAACAGATTATTATTCACTTTAGGCGCTCTAATAGTATTTAGGCTCGGTACATTTTTACCAATCCCAGGTATTAATCCAATTTCTCTTCAGCAGTTTTTTGAACAACAATCTTCAGGTATTTTGGGCATATTTGATACATTTTCTGGAGGTGCATTAGGTAGAATGGGTATATTTGCCCTAGGTGTTATGCCTTATATCTCCTCCTCAATTATTATGACTTTAATGCAGGGATCAATACCTTATATGAAAAACTTAAAAGAGCAAGGCTCAAAAGGGCAAAGGCAACTTCGTCAAATCACTAGATATGTAACAGTTTTAATTGCTGCTCTTCAGGGTTATGGAGTATCTATTGGCTTGGAGTCTATGCAAACAACATATGGAAATATTGTTATTGATCCTGGTTTGTTTTTTAGAATAACGACAGTGGTTACATTAGTTGGTGGAACCGTTTTCTTAATGTGGTTAGGAGAGCAGATTAGTTCTAGAGGTGTGGGTAATGGGATATCTCTAATAATTACTGCTGGTATACTTGCTAATTTACCAAGTGCTTTTGTTAGTACATTGCAATTAGGCAGAACTGGCGAACTAAGCAATGTGTTTATATTAAGTATTTTAATTTTGGTTTTAGCTCTGATAATATTTATTGTTTTTATAGAAAAAGGACAAAGAAGATTAATTGTTCAATATCCAAAAAGGCAGGTTTGGAATAAAATCTATGGTGGTCAAAGTTCTCATTTGCCTTTAAAATTAAATACAGCTGGAGTAATTCCTGTTATTTTTGCTTCATCAATTTTACTCCTTCCTAACACAATGTCTGGTTTTGGCGCAGGGTCATCTAGTGATATCTTCTTATTTATTTCAAGTTATCTTGGTCGTGGGCAACCATTGTATTTGGGATTATTTGCAGCAATGATTATTTTCTTTGGTTTTTTTTATACCGGAATTGTTTTTAATCCTGATGAACAAGCTGAGAATCTTAGGAAATATGGAGGATTTATTCCTGGTATTAGACCTGGAGAGAATACATCAAAATATATAGATTTTGTGTTAACTAGACTTACAACCATAGGAACCTTATATTTAGCTCTTGTAGCACTTTTACCAGAATTTTTAATTTCAAAAACATCTATCCCTTTTTACTTGGGAGGAACAAGCTTATTAATTGTAGTAGTTGTTATGATTGATTTTATTACCCAGGTACAATCTCATTTATTTCAACACCAATATGAGGGTTTATTAAAGAAAACAAAACTTAAAGGCAGAAGATAATTAATGAAATTAATTTTATTTGGACCTCCGGGTTCTGGAAAAGGTACTCAAGCATCATTATTAGCAAAAAAAAACAAAATACCTCATCTCTCAACAGGAGATATTTTAAGATCTAAACTTAAGGAAGATGATAATTTGGCTCAAGAATTATCTAACATAATGTCAGGCGGTAATCTTGTTCCTGATTCAATTATAAATCCAATAGTTGCTGATAAATTACTTAGTAATGATTGTAAAAATGGATTTATTCTTGATGGTTATCCGCGTAATAAATCTCAGTCTAATTTTTTAATAGATTTTTTAGCAAAAAATAATTTAGATATTGATTTAATAATAGATTTTATAGCTGACACAAATACTGTAAAACAAAGAATTCTGGAAAGATCAAAGATTGAAAATAGATTAGATGATAATTTAGAAGTAATCAAAACGAGATTAAAAAAATATTTTGCTGAAACTCAACCATTAGCAACTATTTTCAAAGAAAAATTTAAAGCAAAGTTTTTTGAGATAGATGCGATACAGGAAATAACAAAAATTCAATATGATATTGAAAATAGGCTAAAAAATGCCTAAATTTAGGCCAAAATCCTTGTATCAGAGCTTGACTTTCATATTAATATTAATGTATTCACCCTCATTCAATTTTTTAATGGACAAATATTAGTATGGCTAGAATTTCAGGTGTAAACATACCAACGGGGAAAAAAATCCATATTGCACTAACCTATATTTTTGGAATTGGATCAAAGATAGCAAATGATTTATGTGATCAAGCATCAATTGATAAAACAAAAAGAGTCAATGAATTAAATGATGATGAATTAAATAAGATAAGAGAAATTATTGATCAGAAACATGTTGTTGAAGGCGATCTTAGAAGACAAATCTCAATCGACATAAAAAGATTAAATGATCTTGGTTGTTACAGAGGATTAAGACACAGAAAAAAATTGCCTGTACGAGGACAAAGAACTCATACAAATGCTAGAACAAGAAAAGGGAAAGCAGTTGCAATTGCTGGTAAGAAAAAAGTGACTAAAGGATAAAATGGCTGATAAGAAAAAAACTAAATCAAAAATCAAGAAAAAAGTTATATCTGGTATAGCGCATGTTGTATCTTCTTTTAATAATACAATAATAACTATTGCAGATGAAAATGGTAATGCTTTAGCTTGGTCGTCAGCTGGTCATAAAGGATTTAAAGGTTCTCGAAAGTCCACCCCATATGCGGCTCAAATTGCAGCAGAGGATGTTGGAAATAAAGCAAAAGAATTTGGTCTTAAATCTTTAAAAGTTGAAGTTTCAGGTCCTGGGTCTGGAAGAGAGTCAGCTCTTAGATCACTCCAAGCAATTGGATATATTATAACTTCAATTAAAGATGTAACTCCAATACCACATAATGGTTGCAGGCCAAGAAAAAGAAGAAGAGTTTAAATTACAAGGAGATTAAAGTGCTACAAAAAAATTGGATGGAATTAATTAAACCAAGTAAAATGGATGTGAATGTCGAGAATGATACTAATAAGAAAGGTATATTAATAGCTGAGCCATTAGAAAGAGGCTTTGGACTTACACTAGGTAATTCAATAAGAAGAGTATTACTTTCTTCTCTTCAAGGAGCGGCAATAACTTCTGTAAAAATAAAAGGAGTTGTGCATGAATTTTCAACAATACAAGGTGTAAAAGAAGATTTAACTGACATATTACTTAATCTTAAATCTGTAGCAGTTAAAGTGCACTCGCCAGGATTAAAAAAAATGTATATAAAATCATCTGGTTCTGGTGAAATAAGAGCAGGAAACTTTGAAACTGACTCTGAAACTGAAATTATGAACCCCGATCAATTAATAATGACTCTTGATTCAAATGCAGATATTGAAATCGAAGCAAATATAGAAACAGGTAAAGGCTATGTTTCTGCTGAAGTAGCAGAAGATGAAAACAAGGTAATAGGTGAAATTAAGCTTGATGCAATGTTTAGTCCTGTAATTAGAGCATCGTATAAAGTTGAAAATAGTAGAGTAGGACAAGTTACTGACTATGATAAATTAATTTTTGAGGTTGAAACAAACGGCGTTATAACTCCAGACGATGCAATTGCTCTCGCTTCAAGAATATTACAAGATCAATTACAGCCATTTATTAATTTTGATGAGCCAGAAATCCAGCATGATCAATCTTCTGCAGAAAAACTCTCATTTAACTCAAATCTTCTAAAAAAAGTTGAAGAATTAGAATTATCAGTAAGATCAGCTAATTGCCTAAAGAATGATAATATAATATACATTGGTGATTTGGTTCAAAAATCAGAATCTGAAATGCTAAGAACACCAAACTTTGGTAGAAAATCTTTAAATGAAATTAAGGAAGTTTTACAACAAATGGAGCTTAACTTAGGTATGTCAGTTCCTGATTGGCCTCCAGAAAATATTGATGATCTTGCTAAAAAATATGAGGATCCATTTAATAAATAAGTAAATATGAAACATAATATTAAACATAGAAAATTAAATAGAACTTCTTCACATAGAAAGTCTTTATTAATGAATTTATCTAATTCACTTTTAAAGCATGAACAAATTACAACTACACTAGCTAAAGCAAAAGAGCTTAGACCATTTGTGGAGAAATTAATTTCCTTGGGAAAAAAAGGAGACTTAGCTGCAAGAAAAAAAACTATATCTATCCTTCAGGATGAAAAAATGTCCAAAAAACTTTTTGAAAGTTTGGCTGACCGATACAAAGATCGAAGTGGTGGTTATACAAGAATTGTAAAGATTGGTAATAGATATGGAGATAACGCGCCTACAGCTGTTATAGAGCTTGTTGACAGAGATGAGGATGCTAAAGGTTTAGACTCTGGTCCAGTTATAGAAAAGAAAACCACAGAAGAAGAACAGCTTCCTCAAAATTAAATTTGCTTAATTTTTTATTTGTTGCCATCGGCGGATCCATAGGGGCATCTTTAAGATATTTTGCTTATTTATTTTTCAAAAATTATTTATTATCAAATTATCTATTTCTTAGTACGCTTTTTGTAAATATTGTCGGTTCTTTTTTAATTGGGTATGTAATTATGTTAATGGAAAGTAAAAATTTATCTGCAGACTTTATAAAGTATTTTTTAATAATAGGAGTTTTAGGATCTTTTACAACATTTTCAACTTTTTCAATAGAAAGTGTTGATTTACTTTTAAGCAAAAAATTTTTTCACGCATTCTCTTATATGTTTCTCTCATTATCTTTATGTTTATTATTTACTTTCATTGGTTTAAATTTTAATAAAATAATAAATTGATAAAAAAAATAAAGATAATTACAGATTCAGAAAATCAAAGACTTGATAAATTTTTAA
>CAYQFB010000012.1:0-9347 GCA_964416705.1 uncultured Alphaproteobacteria bacterium | reverse complement strand
TATTAGTGCAGAGATACTAACGTATAATGATAAAATAATAATTTCCCACAAATCATTATCAAAAGAAATGATTAAAAATAAAGATTTAGTAAAAATTTCTATAATGTTCATATAAATATAATATCAGAATATAGTATGAGTATAAAAATTAAATATTTAGTTGCACCCAATCCGCTAGATAAAAATCTAACTAAGGAAATAGATGGTTTTGATGAAAATTTTAAAAAAACTAGAACAAAGGTTATCATAGAAAAAGATCTTACAATTTATTTAAATAATCAAGAAATTGTTACACTAATGACAGTTGGTGATCATCCAAAATATCTTGCAATAGGTTATTTATTGAATCAAAACATGTTAAAAAAAACTGATAAAGTTAAAAAGATTGAGCACGACCCTGAGCTCAACGTCGTAATTGTAAGAACATCCCGAAAAACTAATTATGAAGAAAATTTAAAAAGAAAAATTACTACAAGCGGATGTGCAGTTGGAACAGTATTTGGAGATGTTTATGATGAAATTTTAAAAAGTAAAATTAAATCTAAAAAAAGAATCAAACATTCTTGGATTTATGAAATCTCAAAAAAAATTAATTTAACACCGAGTTTATATCTTGAGGCTGGGGCAATTCATGGCTGCGCAATAATTGAAAATAATAATCCAATTATATATATGGAAGATGTTGGTCGTCACAATGCTGTAGATAAAATTGCTGGATATATGTTTTTAAAAAAAATTAATGGCAATAATAAAATTTTTTATACGACTGGAAGATTAACTAGTGAGATGGTCATCAAAACTGTAAAAATGATGATACCTATTTTAATATCGCGTTCAGGTTTTACATCTTGGGGTGTTGAATTAGCAAAGAAAACAAATCTTACGTTGATTGGAAGAGCAAAAGGTAAAAAATACCTAGTACTCTCAGGTGAAAAAAGAATTGATTATAAATAAATCAAAAACAATAATAGTTATTCTTGCTGGAGGTCAATCACGACGATTTGGAGGTGGTTATAAAACTTTACATAATCTCAATAACGTATCTTTACTGGATCGAATTTTAAAAAATTTTAAAAAATTAGATATGGAAATTTGTTTAAATATTAACTCTAATGAAAATCAATTTTTAAAAACAGGCCTAAGTTTAATAAAAGATGAGATCAAAAATTTTCAAGGACCACTTGCAGGAATATACTCATCAATGAAATGGGTATTAAAAAATAAAAAGAATGTTGAATGGATTTTTACATCGCCTTCTGATACTCCCTTTTTATACAGTGATTTAGTGAATAAATTTTTAAACACTAAATATCTTAGTAATACAAAAATAGTTTTGGCCAAAGATTCTAATAAAACGCATCCCGTAATTGGACTTTGGCATATATCGTTAGTAAAAAGATTAGGAGAATTTTTACAGACAGATAGTAGAAAAATTATGAATTGGGTGGAGGAACAAAATTATGAATTAGTCAATTTTGAAAATAAAAATTATTTTTTTAACATCAATTCACAATCAGATTTAACTGAAGCAATTAAGATAGAGAAGTCTCTAAAAAAATTATAATTTACTGGATAATCCAAATAATAAGAATATAAATTAATATTAGAAATCATGTCAATTTACCTTCCTATCGCTGAAATGAACATTAACATATTTTTAATTGTGTTTATTGGTTTGCTCGTCGGAGCTTTGTCAGGCTTATTTGGTGTTGGTGGAGGTTTTCTAATGACCCCTCTTTTGATTTTTTTGGGAATACCTCCTGTTGTTGCGGTAGGTTCTGAAGCTCCACATGTTTTAGCTTCAAGTGTATCTGGAGTAATAGCTCACTGGCGTAAAAAAAATGTTGATTTTAAGATGGGTTTTTTTTTATTATCTGGCGGTATAATTGGATCAACTCTAGGAGTAAATTTATTTAAATTACTTAAGACTTATGGTCAAATTGATATTGTTATTCAATTTCTATTTTTAATTTTCCTTGGTTTTATTGGAATATCAATGGCTTTTGAAAGTGCTAAAACTACAATAAAAAATTACCGAACTACTTCAGCAATCAGAACTAAACTACATCAACATTCTTGGATACATGGACTTCCTTTTAAGCTTCGTTTTCATCGCTCAAAATTATACATTTCTGCAATTCCACCTATTTTAATCGGTTTTTTTGTTGGAGTATTATCAGCGATGATGGGGGTTGGTGGTGGCTTTATTATGATACCTGCAATGGTTTACATATTAGGTATGTCTACAAATGTTGTTGTGGGAACTTCATTATTTCAAATCATTTTTGTAACAGCCAATTCAACCTTTTTTCAATCTTATTTAAACCAAACTGTTGATATAGTTTTATCTGCTCTTATGATCCTTGGTGGAGTTATTGGTGCTCAAATTGGAGTCAGAATTGGATCAAAATTAAAAGCTGAATATTTGAGAGGTATTTTAGCAATATTGGTATTACTTGTTTGTGCTAAAATTTTAACTGATTTGATTCTTACACCCTCAGATTTATTTACTACTTCATTGTCTTGATTTAATGAAAAATTTTAAACAATATTTTATTACTTACATCGGAATGGGGTTATTAACTTTATACTATACAAGTCGATTTTTTGAAATTAATTTTGATTATTTATTTCACATAACTATCTTTATTTTGTCAGTGTGCTTATTGTTGAAATTGTTTTATTGGTACAATATTAGAAAAAGTTCTGAAAGAGAAAATTTATTAAGATTTTCTTTTATAGTTTTAACATATTTTCTTCCTATATATATGATAATTCAAGAACCTACTTTAATTATTGATATAATAATTTTAAAAATATCTTATCTAATTATTTTTACTTTTGCCTTTATCGGAATACTTATAGAAAGATATTTATTTGTTATGAAAGAAAAAATTAAAGAAAATTTATAATATGAATAAAATAAAATAAAATGAATAATAAATTAAAATTTCTTGTTTTTATTATCGTATTTTTTTTTACAAAAGTCATTTCAGCTGAGGCATATTTTGATTTATCTCAAAATGATATAAAAATTGAAACAGATTTTAATGGTAAAGAAATAATTATTTTTGGAATTTTAAATGATGATCAAGAAACTCTTATTGCTATTAAAGGTCCTGAGAAAAAAGCATTAATACAAAAAAAAGAGAGAATTTTAGGTTTTTGGTTCAATACAATGCAAATTACTTACAATAAAGTTCCCAGTATTTTTTTTATTGCATCATCAGCAAATCTTGAAGATATTTTACCAATGTCTACGATAATTAAAGAAGAGCTTAGTTTTGATTTATTGTTAGAAAATAAATTATCAAAAAGAAATTTTATATCTGATGTATCATTAGAAGATTGGAAGGTTAATTTTGTTAGAATTAAAAAAAATAAAAATTTATTCAAACAATATAAGGTTGAAAAAATAGACAATAAACTTTTTCAAACACAGGTTTTTTTTCCAGCTGAGTCAATACCTGGAGAATACAAAGTTCAAGTGTATCAAATAAAAAATAATATAATTTTAAATAAGAAAGAAAAAATTATAACTTTACAAAAATCTGGGATTGGAAGTCGAATATATGATTTTGCACACAAGAATGCAGCAGCTTATGGTTTTTTTACTATCATATTTGCTGTATTATCAGGTTTTCTTGCCGCTACATTATTTAGGAGGTCTTAATGAATGATAATAGGTACATACTAGTTATTGCTGATGATTCACTCGAAATGGAAATTGCTCTAGAATATGCATGTGCTAGATCAAAAAAAACAAGTCGTAAAATAATTATAGCAACATTTATAGAGCCTGTAGATGTTTTAACAACTCAAGGTGTAACAGAAATTATGAAGAATGAGGCTAGAGAAGAAGCTGAGAAACTTCTTCAAAAAGCATCAAGTCATGTAAAAGATAAAACAGGCGAAATGCCTGCTTTAGCACTTAGAGAAGGGGAAACAATTACTGAATTAAAAAAACTTATTGAAGAAGAAAAAAATATTAATGTATTAGTTTTAGCGGCAAATTCAGATCCAAAAAACAAAGATTCAAATGTAATTATTAATTCTCTAGTAAGTCAAGAAATTGCAAATATGAGAGTGCCAGTTATGATAGTTCCTGGGAATTTTTCAAAAGATCATATTGCTTTAATAACTTAAAATATGTCAGAAATAATAGCTGAGAAATTAATTAATATTGGCTCAGTCCAGTTTTCTTTTAACAATCATTTTACGCTAACCTCAGGTCTAAAATCTCCAGTCTATGTAGATTGTCGTAAAATTATATCTTTTATAGACGAAAGAGATTTTATTATGAAAGAAGCTATACAATATTTCAAAACAAATAATTTACAATTTGATTTAATAGCAGGAGGTGAAACGGCTGGTATTCCTTATGCTGCAATTATTTCAGAAAAAACTAAAAAACCGATGTTATATATTCGTAAAAAACCAAAAGGTTTCGGTAAAAATCAACAAATTGAAGGAGAATTTAAAGAAAGAGAGAATGCTATTTTAATTGAAGATCTAGCAACTGATGGAGGGAGCAAAGTAATATTTGTTGAAGCAATGAGAAAAGCAGGATTAATAGTAAAAGATATTTTTGTTATTTTTTACTACGACATATTTAATTTCGAAGACTCAGTTTTATCTAAACTAGGTGTTAATATTCACTCTCTTTGCACTTGGAGAGATATTATTTCTGTCATAGAAAAAAACAATTTATATAATAATAATGATATAGAAAATTTAAAAAAATTCTTGTCCAACCCTGATGATTGGAGAAAAAATAATGCCTGATATAATTTTAGTAAGTGGAGGGTTTGATCCAATTCATAGTGGTCATATAAAATTAATTAATGATGCTAATAAATATGGTGATGTAATTGTTCTTTTGAATTCAGATGGATGGTTAAGAAATAAAAAAGGTAAGGAATTTTTACCTTTTGATGAAAGAAAAATTATCTTGAACAACATAAAGGGAGTTATTGATGTTATTGAATTCGATGATAGTGATAAAACTTGCATTGATGGAATTAAAAAAGCAAAATCACTTTATAATAATAATGTTATAAAATTTGCAAACGGTGGGGATAGAAATAATGAAACCATACCTGAAAAAGAATTTTGTGATAAAAATGATATAGAAACTCTTTTTGGAATAGGTGGTAATAATAAATCTAATTCAAGTTCTTGGATTTTAAAAAAATGGAAAGAATAATAATTAAGGATTAAGTTTTTTAATCTTCCAAGAGTTATCACTTTTAAAATAAAGTACACGATCATGAACTCTAAATGGCATTTCTTGCCAAAACTCAATTAAATTGGGGGTTATTAAGTAACCATTCCAATATGATGGACGAGGAATATCTTTATCTTTATACTCATTTTCAAACTCTCTAATACGTTCTATTAACTCATCTCTCGATGAAAGATCGTCACTTTGGTTAGATGACCATGCTCCAACCTGACTTCTTCTTGGTCGAGTTTTAAAGTAAGAGTCAGCAACTGCTTTACTTACCATATTTGCATGACCCTCTATTCTTATCTGTCTATTTTGAGTTTTCCAATGAAAGTTAAGTGCTATATTGTTATTTTGCTTAATTGATTTTCCTTTTTTACTATTAGAGTTTGTATAAAAAACTATACCGTTTTCATCATATGATTTTAGTAAAACTACTCTTGATGAAGGTTGATTGTTAGAAATCGTAGATAGCGTCATTGCATTTGGATCGTTTATTTCTGTTTTACATGCTAAATCATACCATTTTTTAAATAAAACAAATGGGTCTTTAATGTGTTCAATCAAATCTTTGTGCTTTAACATTTTCAATATATTAAGTAAAAAGGTTTATATATAATCTTAAAAGTAATAAAAAAAGGTATTTAATGTTAATGCAAGGAAAAAAAGGTCTTATCATGGGTGTTGCTAATGATAGATCGATAGCCTGGGGAATAGCAAAATGTTTAGCTGAAAATGGATCTTCAATTGCTCTAACTTATCAAGGTGATGCTCTTAAAAAAAGAGTAGAGCCACTAGCCCAATCAATTAATTCAGATATATTAATACCTTGCGATGTTGTTGATTCAACAAGTATGGAAAATGTTTTTAAAATACTAGAGCAAAAATGGGGGAAAATCGATTTCTTAGTTCATGCCATTGGTTTCTCAAATAAAGATGAATTGCGAGGTAAATATTACAACACATCTTCAGAAAATTTTAATCAAACGATGCACATTTCATGTTATTCATTTACTGAAGCTTGTAGATTAGCTGAACCTTTAATGAATGAAGGTGGTTCTATTTTAACTTTAACTTATTACGGAGCAGAACAAGTTATGCCGCATTATAATGTTATGGGGGTAGCTAAAGCAGCTTTAGAGGCAAGTGTAAGATATCTAGCAGTTGATCTTGGTGAAAAAAACGTAAGAGTAAATGCAATAAGTGCTGGTCCAATAAAGACTTTAGCAGCCTCAGGAATAGGTGATTTTAGATTTATTTTAAAATGGAATGAATTAAATGCTCCACTAAAAAGGAATGTTAATCAAAATGATGTAGGTAATTCTGCACTCTATCTATTAAGTAGTTTAGGAAGTGCTGTTACTGGTGAGATTCAACATGTTGATTGCGGATATCATACTGTTGGAATGGTAGCGGTAGATGAGGCTGACAAAGTGTCAGATCTACTAGATGAATTTAATAAAAATAAATAATGTCATCAAATTCAATAGGTAAATTATTTTCTTTCTCAACATGGGGGGAAAGCCATGGTAAAGCAATAGGTTGTGTAATTGATGGAGTGCCATCTAACATTGAACTTAGTGAAAATGATATACAGCCTTACCTTGATAGCAGAAAACCTGGTCAATCAAAATTTACAACTCAAAGAAAAGAAGATGATAAAGTAGAGCTTTTATCTGGGGTTTTTGAAGGTAAGACAACTGGTCATCCAATATCGTTAATAATTTACAATAATGATCAAAGATCGAAAGATTATTCAGACATAAAAGACAAATTTCGACCTGGTCATGCTGATTATACCTATTGGAAAAAATATGGAATAAGAGATTATAGAGGTGGAGGAAGATCAAGCGCCAGAGAAACTGCCATGCGAGTAGCAGCTGGAGCTATTGCTAGAAAAATTATATTTCAAAAGATCGGCAATCAAGCTAAAATTACTGGCGCGCTTATTCAAATAGGTAAATCAAAAATAAACTATAATAATTGGAACGAAGATTTTATATCTCAAAATAAATTTTTTTGTCCAGATGAAAAAATAATAAGTGAATGGAAAAATCTTATTGAGAATGCTCGTAAAGATGGCTCCTCATTAGGTGCAATAATAGAAGTTAGAGCTTCGGGTATACCTGCTGGTCTAGGTGAACCTATTTACGAAAAATTAGATTCTGATATAGCAAAAGCTTTGATGACAATTAATGCAGTCAAAGGTGTTGAAATAGGTAATGGTTTTGACAGTGTTAATGAGGACGGTAAAACAAATGTTGATGAAATGATATTAAAAGATGGTAAACCTATATTTTTAGGCAACAATAATGGAGGCATACTTGGGGGTATTAGTTCTGGTCAAGATATAATCTGTCGATTTGTAGTAAAGCCTACAAGTTCAATCACGTCTGAAAGAAAAACGATTGATATTAATTTTAAAGAAACAACAATATCAACAAAAGGACGACATGATCCTTGCGTAGGTATAAGAGCAGTTCCTGTTGGCGAAGCAATGCTTGCAACTACTATTGCAGATCATTGTCTTCGCTTTTTTTGATACTTTGCAGTAAGTAAAAATTCTATATTTCCTTTTGGACCTATTATAGGGCTCTCATTAATATTAATCACTTCACAATTACACTCATACTCAAACCACGCTTTGATTTCTTCACAAATACGTTGGTGAATTTTAATATTTTTTACTACACCTTTTTTTGTTTCATTTTTTTTTGACTCGAACTGAGGTTTAATAAGAGCAATTATAATGCTTTTGTTTTTTAAAAAATCTAAATTTGGTAAAATAACTTTTTTTAGACTTATAAAACTAACATCACAAACCAATATATCTGCAAATTCGCTAATTATATCTTTTGTAAGGTATCGCGCATTAGTTTTTTCTAAATTTAAAACTTTAGTATTTCTTTTTAGTCTTTCATGCATTTGATTTGTACCAACATCAACTGCGTATACTTTATTTGCACCCCTTTGAATTAATACTTCTGTAAATCCTCCAGTAGAAGCTCCAAGATCGATACATATTTTATTGGTTACATTAATTTTATTTTCATCCAGAGCCTTTATTAATTTAAGAGCACCTCTAGAAACCCAATCAGGGCCAAGACTTTTAATTTCAATCAATGAGTCAGGTTTAATATTAAAACCACTTTTATCAATTAATTTACCTTCAACATAAACTTGGCCAGCCAAAATCATAGCTTGTGCTTTTGATTTAGACTCAGACAATTTTCTATCAAAAAGAATTTGATCAAGTCGAATTTTTTTTAAAGTCAATTTTTTATATTCTTGTTATAAGATTGAAAATCTATTACATTATCTTCATAAATTTGCTTAATCTTTCTAATAATAGAGTTGGTATCCATTCCTATTTCTGCATATTGATCTTCTGGAGATTGATGATCAATAAATCTATCTGGGAAAAAAATATTATTAACTTTTGCTGAAGTAGTTTTAATTCTTTTGTTATGAATATAATTTAAAACACTGGAACCAAAACCACCGCTTGAACCTTCTTCAATAGTGAGTAAATATTTATGATTATCTAATAGCTTATCTAGTAAGTCTGTATCAATTGGTTTTGCAAATCTAGCGTCTGCCAGGGTTGGATAAATATTATAATTGTTTAAAAGTTTTATTGCCTCTTGGCAACTTTGTAACCTTGAGCCTAAATTTAATATTGCTACATCATTGCCTTCATAAAGAATAATACCTTTTCCTATTTCAATAGGATCAATATTTTTATCATTTAGATTTATTTCCCCAGTTCCTCTTGGATATCTGAATGCTGAAGGTCTGTCATTTATTAATACAGTTGTATTGATCATTCTAATTAATTCATTTTGATTACTTGCCGCCATGATTATAAAATTTGGTAAAGTTGATAAGAATGCAATATCATATGAACCAGCGTGGGTTGGTCCATCTGCCCCTACTTGACCAGCACGATCAATTGCAAATCTTACAGGGAGATTTTGTAATGCTACGTCATGAACAATTTGATCATAAGCCCGTTGTAGAAAAGTTGAATAAATTGCTACATATGGTTTAAAACCTTCAGTAGCTAGACCTGCAGCCATCGTTACTGCATGTTGTTCGGCAATACCAACATCAAATAACC
>CAYQFB010000011.1:0-9792 GCA_964416705.1 uncultured Alphaproteobacteria bacterium | reverse complement strand
TGTGTTGCCGCAAGGCTTGCTTGACCTTGGTATACATCGGTAACTTGGGCCAGTTGTCTGTCATATAAACTTTGAATTTGTTCAAGCTGATTAGACAAGGCATCAATTTCAGAGCCGATAGAATCCAGTGCATTGTTAGCTTGTAGAACATTAAAATATCTATCAGCTACATCTGTGAGAATAGTTGCCAACTGAAAGTAATACTCTTCCTCCAATTGATCTTCAACGAGAGAGGCCCGCTTACGATCACTAAACGCTTGCCAGTTAAACAAGACTTGGGTTAGCGAGAGGAAATATCGCTCGCCGTCAAATTCTCGAAACTGGTTCAGTTGGTTAAGGCGATTATCAGAAATACTCGCCCCCGCATTTATTTGTGGAAGAAGTTGGCCGCCAGCTGCCTTTTTCCTAGCCGAACTTATCTTCAGATTTTCTTCTGATATTTGAAGCTCAGTACTGAAGTTTATGGCAGCATTGAAAAAGTCTTCTAGGCTTGACCCTGAAATTGGCTGCGCAAGCGAATGTGTTTGGTGAAGTGAAAAAAGAACAACCAGACTGAACCAACGAACCTTGTTGAAGTAGTAATTTACACCCATTAACTAGTCTTCCCTGAATCCCCGAACTATTGCATTTGAAAATGGTTTGAATAGATATTCCAAAAATGTTCTTTCGCCGGTGGCAATAAAAACTTCGGCAGGCATACCGGGTATCAATACCAAATCCCCCAAATCCGCAGAGCTGGCTTCAGAGACTTCCACTCTTGCAAGATAGAACGGAATATTAGTTGCCTCATTAAACATACTATCTGCTGAGATATTAATAACTTCGCCAAAGATTGTAGGAACCGTCCCCATGCCAAAGCTAGAAAACCGAATCGTTGCGTTCTGTCCTACCTCTACGCGATCTATGTCGACTGGGGCTACTTCTGCTTCGATAATTAGGTCGTCTTCTTGAGGAACAATATCAACAATTCGCATGCCAGGACCTATAACACCGCCGATAGTGTGTACTTGTAACCCATTGACTATGCCGGACTCTGGTGCTCGCACGATGGTTCTAGAAACTACATCCTGAAGCGCGGTAATTCTCTCCATGGCGCCATTTATATCTGTTTGTACGTCACTAAGCTCGGTGACAACCTGATTTCTAAATTCCCTTTCTTGCTGGATAATCTGTAATTGGGTCTCGCCAATTTGCACTTCCGCGGCAGAAATGCTCGAGTGCAGTTCAGCTGCCTCACCCAGAAAAGTCGCGACATTTCTTTCTAGACCTCTCAATCTGGTTTTGTCTGAAAAGCCCTGGCCGAGAAGGGCGCGGATATCTTCTGATTCTTCCTCAAAAGATTTTGCTAAAGTTTCTTTACTCTCCTTGAGAGCTGTGAGCCCTATAATTTGGGATCTAAGTTGTTCTATGCGTTGTTCTAGCACCTGTATGCCACTATCAAGTGCGGAGCGGCGCGCATTGAAAATCTCAATTTGCCCTGCGGTTTCTTCTTCTGCCCTTTCTCCAAGCTCGAAAAATTCAGAAGCATACGTTAAGGCTGCTTGGCCATCTCTCTCTGCGATTAACCTAATTTCCAGAGCTCGAAGAGCTATAAATTCATTATTTACGATCTCAAGTTGCGCTAAAGATTGTGTATTATCTAGATTTAGAATCGGGTCACCTTCACTAACGCTAGCCCCATTTTCAACAAAGATCTGGTTAATAATGCCACCCTCTAAATGCTGAACTATTTTGCTATAAGAACGAACAGTCACTCGGCCAGGTGCAAGTGCGGCTCCGTCTATAGGAGCTGTGGCTGCCCAAATACCCCCAAATCCGAATAGCGCTACAAAAAGGATCACACCAAATCTCTTGTGAGCATTAAGGTCGGGGTCAAATTGAGCAGAACTTTGTGTAGGAACTACTTGAGAAGTATTCACGGCTTTTCCATTCAATAAATTTTTATTTGTGAGATCAAGAGTTGTCTGCTTTTTGTGGAAGTTTTGCAATATTGGAATTTGATGCACTTATCGCTTTTAGTACTTCGTTCTTTGGCCCCATGTTAGCTATGACACCCTCCTTCATTAAAATTATTCTGTCCACCACAGTAAGAATTGAAGTGCGATGTGTAATTACAATAATAGTGCGACCTGACTCCTTGATTCTTCTCAAGGTCGTTAATAGGTTGCGTTCTCCTTGATCGTCTAAGTTGGAATTGGGTTCGTCTAGGATGATAAGTTTTGGATCATTATAAATCGCACGCGCCAAGCCAAGTTTTTGCCTTTGGCCTGCAGAGAGAGCACCTGCGTTTGAGCTAATGACCGTGTCATATCCGTTAGGGAGATGAAGAATCATCTCGTGAATACCAGCCGATTTGGACGCACTGATTATCTTGTCTGAATCTTCCCTAGAGAATCTGCAGATGTTTGCAGCAATTGTTCCGTCGAATAATTCAATGTCTTGAGGTAAGTAACCGATATGTGGGCCCAACTCGTCCCTATCCCATTGACTGATGTCTGCACCATCCAATCGAATGGTTCCAGCACGCAAAGGCCACACTCCCAATATTGCTCTAGCAAGACTTGTTTTACCGGCTGCACTTGGCCCAACAATTCCTAATGCTTCGCCTGCTTCCATGTGGAAAGCCACACCTCGGACAGAAGGTGCCTGCGAGCCAGGAGGAATAACTAGAATATTTTCAACTGACAATTGCCCTGTCGGAGTAGGCAAACTCATTCGTTCTTTATGGCCAGGATAGGTTGAAAGAAGACTGCGGAGCCTGAGAAATTGATTCCTTGCTTCTAGAAATCCTGCCCAACTACCTACCATCAGGTCAATGGGCGCTAGAGCTCTGCTTAACAAAAGAGACCCTGCTATCATCAACCCCGGTGATATCTCTTGGTTGACAGCAAGATAGGCACCTGTTCCCAGCAGCAGAGATTGGGAAATGATTCTAAATGACTTGGTCATAGCGGCAAGTCTTCCGGCTGCTGTGCTGGCTAAGGCTTGTTCATTGCTTGCCTTGTCATAGAGTTCTCCGTTAGCCCTATTAATATTAGAGCCCATCCCCATTCCCTGAATTACTTCAGAATTTCTAAGGCTACTTTGATATGTCATGTTTGCTGTAGCAGTCAGTGCATTAGCCGTCGCTAGCCTTCCGGAAGTTGTTTTTTGATTCACGATTGCAAGCACGATCATTACTAGTGCAGCGATAATGGCACCGATGCCGAAAAACGGATGAAACATGAACATTATCCCAATATAAATGGGCGTCCACGGAGCATCCATAAACGCGAAGACCCCGCTGCCTGTTATAAATTGTCTTAGTTGCAATAAGTCTGTCATGGCATGACCTGCTTCCGCTGGTTTGCCAGTTAGAAGAGTGTGTTGTGAGGCTGCATTAGAAACGCTGTCTCTTAGCTTCTTCTCCAATTGAAAATTAGCTGCGATCAAGAGCCTGCTGCGAACCCACTCAAACCCGCCTGATGAGACCAAGAGCAGGACCATCAGTATTGTGAGCATGGCTAAGGTGCTCATACTGCCGCTTGAAACCACCCGATCATAAACTTGAAGCATATAGAGTATCGGGGTGAGCATCAGAATGTTCACCGAAGCGCTAAATGCCAATGCATACCAGAAATAACTTTTAATTTGCTGAAGTGAGAACGTCAGCATGTCCCTTTGCTCTAAATTTTGATTCCGGGCCGATGCCATGTTTCAGGTTTCCAGTATTCTTATTTAAGATTTGTTTAGTTGAGACTAAATAATCAAATTCAACCCATGGGGATATCTAAATTATCGCCCCTAGGCTTAAGTAGAATTTATTTAGATTTATTGAATTGATAATTAAGTTAGCGTTAGCGTTTAATTTGGTATCGGCCGTTATCAGAATTAAATCAATAGCATAGCTAACGTTAAAGCCTTTAAGGTTCAAGGCCTTTTGAGTGCCATTACAACTTTTCCGAGCCGTCGGCTATCTTTCTAAGAAGGGTAGTTTTGTTAATGATAAGACTGTTAGGACCGCTACGAGAAACAATTTGCTTGCGTTGTAAATGTTGGAAAACTCTGGTTATGGTTTCCCGACTAAGGTTAAGCATGATAGCAATTTCCATGTGAGTCGGTAGATTGGTTATTTCTACGTCGATACTTTCCGAGTGTTGTCCCGGAACTAGCTGTAGGATTTGGTTACAAACGCGTTGGGTTACATTTGGGACACTGAGAAGCGATCTTTGCGCCGTCATCTGCTTAATACGTCGGGCGAGCTTTTTACCTAGCTGCAGCATAATTTCAGGGTTTCGCGCAGCCACTTCCCCCAACGCATCAGCTTTGACTAAAACGACCAGTGATGGCTTCAGCGCAATGACGTATTCCGGCTGGAACCCAGGATCAAAAACAGCGAGCTCTCCGCAATAATCATTTGGCTCAACGAAATAGAGCCCCACTTCTTTCCCGTCAATTGTGAAGTCAATGCCCTGCAACCTTCCCTCGAAAACTATACACACCATGTTTTCGTTTGTGCTCGGTTGAAGAACAATCCCCCGCCTCGCGTAGCGTTCCACTTTGGAGTGCGAACACAGCAGCCCTATATCTTCATCGCCTAGGTTTTTAAAAAGGCTAAACCTTTTTAAAAGTTCGGGTTTGACTGTAATTTTATCCAACTTGCTCGAACCGCCTCAAAGCTGCTTATTGTAAGTTGTATTAGTAGTTAAACTCATTTGCGATTTTTTATCAGTGAACTTGAAGTAAGCGACACTTAGACGCTTGTTAGGTTGAGAAATGTGACTCCAGTCACTTGCGATAATTTACATGCAGGTTAAGGTTATGCCCAACTGCTGCTGCTCTATTTTCGCTATTTGTTTTTTGTCCAGTTACGCAGCATTCCGAGCTTATAGATGTTAAGATATTGTTTTAATTGAAATTAAATGACGACTGCGTTTAATAACTAATTATGTTTATTCGAATATTGTTTGTTTTCACATGTTTGCTTTCGGCCAGCTATTCGTTAGCTGAAAATCAAGCTAATCCAAGTGCTTTAAACGAAGGTGCTGATTTTCCTCCAGTTGGGTCTGTAAGCCTAGTGATTGGAAGGGCTTTTTCTAAATCAATTCACAATGATGAATATACTCGACTGGCTACAGGAGCTCTACTTTATGAGGGAGATTCCCTGAAAACAGAGTCTAGCGGGCACATTCATGTTCAGCTTCGCGATTCAGGGGTTATCAGTATTAGACCCAATAGCGAGCTGCAAATTGAAGTCTTTCGGTTCGATGAAGCCAACCCACAAGCGTCGAGCGTTAAATTCAATCTAATCCACGGCACAACCAGGTCGGTCTCAGGCGCGGCAGCTGAATCAGCAAAACACCGTTTCCGGTTAAACACCCCAATAGCAGCGATTGGTGTTCGCGGAACAGACTTTGTTGTGTCCGCCACTAACGATTCTCTAATGACGCTGGTAAACCAAGGTGGAGTTGTAGTCGCACCTTTCTCTGACCAGTGCAGTGCACAAGGGTTTGGGCCTTGCAGCTTTAATGCTGTCGAGCTGGATGATCAATCTACGCAGATGATTGAGTTCAATTCAGACATGACCATTCCCCAATTGGTGCCCCTCGTGCCCCTAGGCCCAGAGAACCAAGTATTTGAGGCTTTCTCACAAAATGCGTCATCAATTGCCCAAGCTGCAGAGCAGCCAGCTTCTTCTAATAATTCCACAGATGGGGTTACCGCTCCAATCGAAGATGACACGGTGACCGCTAAGCAGGTGGTTACGGAAACTGTCAGTTCTCTGGATTTAGAGGATGAGGCTAAAGAACAAGCTCCCTACAGCACTGGCTTTACACCGGTTGCCCAAAAGTCAGCTGCCGATTTACGAAAGAGACAATTAGTTTGGGGCCGCTTTGCTTCAGGCAAAGGGCATCTAGAGCGGCTTACCTTACCTTTTTCTGAAGCCGCCGATGGGAGAAATATCAGTATCGGTGGCAACTTTGAATATTTTCTTTTTCGCCCCGAAGAGGGAGAGGTTCAAGTAAATAGTGGCTTGGGGTTGATAGGTTTTTCGTTGACTAGTGCACAAGCTTATTTCAAGAAAGACGAGGTTGTTTCACCAGTTGCAGTCACAGACGGCCGCCTTTTGGTTGATTTCAGTGGGAACTCATTCAAGACCTCATTGGATTTGTATCATCTTCAATTGGGGGAGGCACAATTCTCGATATCTGGAGGGCTCTATTCAGGGGGATACTTCCACTCTAGGACTGATAGCTCGCGCCTTATCGGTGCTACCACACTGGATGGCAAGGAATCAGGCTACTTTTTCGATTTCTTTAACTGGGGCGGATTGGTCCAAGGCATAACTTTGTGGGATGCGAGCGCGCTGTAAGGATCAAAAGTTGAAAACTTTGAACTTCACAAAATTCATACAATCACTCCTTGAAAAGAATATCTTGGTTGCCAACCTTGGCTTGGTATTCTGCTCATCACTTTTACTTCTGCTAATAAGCCTAGGCCTTCGCTCCTCTCTAAACTCCATCGAGGAAAGAATCGGAACTTTAACTTGGACATTATCTCCAGACCTTGCTTTGGAGGAGCGTCTGACAATAGTTGCGATAGATGAAAAGAGTCTGAGCGCCATTGGGCCATGGCCTTGGTCTAGGGACCAAATGGCACAATTGGCGACCAGCATTGATGCGGCCGGCGCGCAAATACAAATTCACGATATCGTCTACCCTGAGGGGTTTGGTTTTGAAGATGATTCTCTAGCGGACGCACTGGCTGAAAGAGGATTGATTGCCCAGCTACCTTTACTTGGTCAGAACTCTGAACAAATTCAGAGTGGTCGATTAACTCACCCCTTAACTGGAGTATCTTGTGGCGAAACACAGCAATTGCCAAACACGCTGAGTTTCCTTGGTACAAGCGAAGCATTGACTGGTGTTCCTAAGGGCCACATTACTCCAAAAATTGATTCAGATGGTTCAATACGAAAAGTTCCTGCGGCGATCTGTGTTGAGGGACTAGCCTATCCGGCATTAGCCCTGTCTCCTTTTTTGGAGGTTGCTGGAAGAAGTGCGGATTGGTCTGTAACTATCGAGGAAGGGAATGGGTTACTTGAGCCAGAAAAAACCCTTGCCATTGATTCTTACCCAGGGTTAGAGATACCGCTGGATGAAGCGGGAAACATGAGAATTTCTTTTAGCCGCTCCCCCCTTGCGTTTAGGGCAGTTTCTGCAGTGGATGTTATCGAGGGCAATATAGATCAAGGCATGTTTGATAATGTCTGGGTATTAGTCGGCGCGACTGCTTTTGGTTTGGACGACATAGTACCGACGCCATTTAGTGGCTCCACCCCTGGCGTGGAGCTTCAAGCAAGAATGATTGGAAGTATTTTAGATAATAAGGTCCCTTTTAAGCCGGCCGGAAGTTGGGTTTTCTTAGCCTGTTTTATGGCTTTAATGACTTTGATCATGCTTTTTGTGGCAAACAAAAGGGGCAGAGCTGCATTGGTAGGTTTGCCTGTTTTGGCATTACTTTCACCGATTGCAGCTTTGGGCTTGCATGGATTTTTTCTGACCGGCTACGCTGTTTGGATTGGTTGGATAATTCCTGGGCTATTTGGTCTTCTGACTAGCATGTCCCTGTTGTTAGGCGAACATGCAAGAGTGCGATTTGAACGCAGCAGGGTGATGTTGAATTTGGCAAGTTATCTCCCCAGTGGCGAGGCTCAGCGTGCGGCACTGGAGCTACCTACTTCAACAATTCAGGCAGAGCGTTGTGATGTTACCTTGCTGTATGCTGACTTGCGTAATTTTTCAGCCCTTGGTGAGAGGAGGCCTCCGGAAGAGTCAGCTGCAGTGTTGCATTACTTTTTCACTAAAGTAAACGAGATAGCAGAACAAAATGGAGGCCGTGTTCATGAGTACAAAGGTGATGGTGTTTTGGTTATGTGGCAAGGCGATGGATCTTTGCCGGCCAAAAGTGCTCTGGCAACAGCTCTAGAGATCGACAATGAAATTAACTCAAACCTTTCCCAGGAGTTGAGTTTCGACGGACTTCAGCCTCTCGCGGTGGGGGTAGGCATAGAACAAGGGCCCGTTTTAATGGGCTCGATAGGCCCTGCAAATCGAAGAGCGCAGGCACTTTGTGGAGACACAGTCAGTATCACGCTTCGTATTCAAGAAATGACTGCAGACCTTGCTTCTCCTATACTTATTGGAGAGGTAGCAGCAAGGTTTCTATTAGACGCGGAACTTCAGTCTCTGGGGCACTATATGCTGCCAGGACTTGTAACCAGCCACGCGCTGTTTACACTGCCAGCGGTGGTTGCGACTAACGATATTAAAAGTAGTCTAAAGCTTCTCAAAGGTGGTGTGGGTTAAATCTGGTTTGACTTGTCCCGCAATGGTTTTGTTTTTGGCAATTACCTCGCTGCATTTTCAATAAACCAAGCATTAATAAAGAAAGCTTAAGTAACATTTTTTTCCCAGTTTTATCCGCGAGGTTGATTTCATTTAGTGCGCAAGGAAAAAGCGCTCGCGCTCGCAGTATTGTTTCTACTTCCTTTTAATTACTCAGAGGCTTCTGTGTGCCCTGATTTGAGTGGGTATTACGAGCGAGAAGGCGAGGATATTTATTCTATAGAAGCAGAATTATCTGCGCTCTTTGACCAGTGTTCGGACAGCGCAGAGTTTTTTGCGTTATTGGGCGCCATACAGCTGCAAATTGGTGACCTATTGCAAGCGACTGAGTCGCTTGAGCTCGCTTTATTGCTGGATCCCCAAAACGGGTCGGCTCTTTTCGACTACGCTGAACTGCTTAACCAACAAGGCCAAACACTCAATGCAATTGAATTGGGCGAACAATTGCTCTCCAGAGAAGACTTACCACGAGCATTAGAGGAATTAATCCTAGAACGACTTGGCACTTGGCGACGGTCGACTACCGACAATCAGCTAGGGATGGGGATATCCTTAGGCTATGACAGCAATCTTAATAGTGCCCCATCAAACGATAGTCTTGCTTTAACGCTTTCTGGCAGATCGATTGTGCTTGACGTTGCGCCAGAGTATCAGGCCACAAGCGGCGGCTATTCAAGGCTTCAAGTAAATGGTTTAAGGAGGACCTCCACAGCGAACATTGTTTCCGCCATGTACGGAGGCATTTCCGGTAAATTTAGTGATTTATCTCAGAATCAGCTTTTGCAGGCTTCGACCCGATTTTCGTTCGCTGATGCAGGCGACTTGTCGCGCTGGAACATCGAGCTAGGATTGGACTATTTAAATTATGGAGGAAACTCTATTTACGGCAGCCCGACCTTGAGAGGCAGTTATATGGTCGGCCGCGTAGGAGGCTGCGGATTTTTGCCAACTGCGGCGCTTCAATATCAGCATTTTTATACCCCCAGATTACTTTCCGGTTTTGAAGGCAGCCTCGGTATGGCAACTGTCTGTGAGATTCCCGGGAGCTCTGGAAATGAGCGATTTGGCATAGAGGCGGGTGTTATTCATAACCGGGCCAGGTATGAAGATCGTCTGGGCCAAGACCGCGATGGGTGGCGCATCAACATGGTTTGGCAAAAGAACCTTGGTAGGGGGACTGCTTCGTTTCAATACACTCACTCCGAGCTAGACGACGAGGCAGGGTACAGTCCGCTCTTCGACAATGGTGTGAGACGCACTGAATCAGTCGACTCTCTGAATTTGCGCTATGTTTATCCTTTAGACTCCTTTATCGGCAACGCAAATTTAGTAGCTTGGGTATCCTATTACGACCAACGCAGTTCTGTTGCCCTCTTTCGAACTCGGGGCACGGTGGCTGAAATTA
>CAYQFB010000010.1:0-9993 GCA_964416705.1 uncultured Alphaproteobacteria bacterium | reverse complement strand
AAGGGATAAAGTCTAGAGTTAACTTAATCTCAGTGTCACCTGACTGAGGAAAGTTAGAATTAAAATACTCTTGCATGAAACGTGTTGGAGGCCAATCAGGTGCCGCCATAATGATTTCTACTGTTTTTGCATTAACAGTTTTAGAAACACCTATTGAAAAAATAATAGATGCTAAAAATGCAAGTAGGATTTTTTTTGTTAAATTTAACATTTTACCTCCCAGTAATTATAATCTTAAATGTACTAAATCAGAAAATTCTATTATAAATATAAAGAATCTTTATATATATATAAAAAAAAGTTCTTTTTTTTTTATTAATTTTATAAATTTTTACGATGCTTGAAAATACTATAAAAAAATATTTAAAAAGGAAAATAAAACATTTTGATGATTCTCAAGATGAAAAAATTGATTCTATAAATTACTTTCGTAGATCAAGAATTCATTGGCTTTTTATGTTAAATATACTTAACGCTTATTATGAAAAAGAAATTATAACTAAAAGCGATTTAATTCATAAAATTCAAGTTTCACATATAACAATATTAAAATATATAAACGAGTCGATTAATCGTAAAATTATATTTGAGGAAAGATCAAAAAAAGACAAAAGAAAAGTTGGATTAATACCATCCAAAGAATTAATTAAATCTTTTGAAAATTTTTTTTATGATGAAACTCGATCACTCAAGAATCTTTTTAATGAAAGAATGGAAGATTAATAGAGTTATTAATTTAATGCACTTACACCTGTGTCACTCGCAAATAAATATGAATTGTTAATGTTAAAACTAATTTTAATATTTTGCCCAGTCTCATAATTTATAGCTTCTTCTTCAGGTAATATCATTTTTAATTTAATATCTTTAATTGATAAATCTAAAATAGTAACATCTCCAAGTGGTTCTTTTAAAAAGATTTTAGCATCATAATGTTCCTCTTCACTAGAAATAGTAATATCATTAGGTCTTATACCAAACATAAGTTCTGTTGAGACAAAATCAGAATTAATTTTTTTATTTTTATTTGTTGAAACATTTCCAAATGGTAATTCAATTTGATTATTTACTATTTTTGCATTTATTAAATTCATTACAGGAGAGCCAATCATTTTACCTACATAAAGATTTTTCGGATTTTGATATAATTCATCAGGTGTACCTTTTTGAATAAATTTTCCCTCTTTAATT
This sequence comes from uncultured Alphaproteobacteria bacterium, assembly GCA_964416705.1. Lineage (GTDB taxonomy): Bacteria > Pseudomonadota > Alphaproteobacteria > HIMB59 > CACPNW01. Next base: position 8,802 of record CAYQFB010000010.1, on the reverse strand, counting down.
ATCGTTATATTATCACCCATTGTTAATGCTTCTAATTGATCTGGAGTAGCATAAACCATTGTCATATTTAAATCTCTTTGAAGTCTTTTAAGCTCTGCTCTAGTATCGTGTCTTAATTTTGCATCAAGGTTTGCAAGAGGTTCATCTAAAAGTAATAGTTTTGGTTGCTGAATTAAAGCTCTGCCAATTGCTAATCTTTGTTGTTCACCACCTGATAATGTATCAGGTTTTCTTTTTAATGCGTGACTAATTCTCAACATTTCAGATGTTTCTGAAACTCTTTTTGATATCTCACTTTTGTTTATTTTTTTCTTTTTTAAAGGATAAGAAAGATTATCTTCAGTAGTTAAGTGTGGGTAAAGTGCAAAAGTCTGAAAAACCATTGCCATTTCTCTTCCTTGAATAGGTGCATTGGTAAAGTCATTATTATTAAACCATACTTTTCCGTTTTCGATTTTTTCCAAGCCAGATATACAACGAAGAGTTGTAGTTTTACCTGCTGCAGAAGAACCAAATAAAACAGCAAACTCATTTTTTTCAACAGAAAAATTCAATTCATCTAGTGCAACTAATTCATCATATTTTTTTGTAATATTTATTAATTCTAGATATGCCATAGTTAATATGTTGCTCTTCCACCACTTATATCAAACACGCCACCAGTAGTAAAAGAATTTTCTTCAGAAACCATCCAGGAAACTAATGAAGCTAATTCATCAACTTTTAGAAATCTTTTTCTTGGGATCTTTGAAAGCATGTAATTAATATGCTCTTCACTAATCTGATCAAAAATTTTAGTTTTTGCAGCAGCAGGCGTCACACAATTAACTGAAATATTGTAATCAGCTAATTCCTTACCTATGGATTTTGTTAGAGCAATAACGCCAGCTTTGGCTGCGCTATAAGCAGATGCATTAGGATTACCTTCCTTACCTGCAATACTAGCAATATTTACAATTCTTCCATAATTATTTTTGATCATATAAGGTGTAACTGATTTACAACAATTAAATGTTCCATTTAAATCTATATCAATTACTTGATTCCAATCCTTTGAGGGGTATTCCCATGTTTTAAAAGAAGGTCCTGCAATACCTGCATTATTTACTAAAATATCTATATTTTTATACTTATCAATAATGATTTTAATTGTCTTATTAACTGTTTCATAATCAGTAATATCAATTTGAAAAATATCAGAAAAGACGAACTCTCCTTTGTTTGTTGCCTCAGCAGTTGCTGTAGGATCTTTATCAATATTTATTACTTTTGAACCAGATTTTATTAATCTTTTTGCTATTGCATAACCAAATCCTTGAGAAGCACCAGTAACAACTGCTATTTTATTATTTAATTCAATATTATTCATTAATTTAAATATTAAATTTAACCATATTTTGAGACAAGACCATCAAGAGCAGTTTTGCATTTTTCGGTTGCATCCCAAGCTTCAGGCCAAAAACAAAGATCAACTGTCCACCAATCATGTCCAACATTTTCTTTTGCAAGTACTGGTACAATTTGATCAAAATCTAAAAGACCATCTCCAAATGGAGGATGCGCACTAGTTTCATCATTTCCATCGGCATCTTTATGACACGTATTATCTGAATCGATTAAATGTATGTGATTTATCCTTCCACTAAATTTATTGATTAATTCAATTTGATCTTTAACAAGTTCTTTTTCACCTTGTTGTCTAGCACCAACTACACCAAGCATTTGTCCATGACATGTATCATACATGAGTCCGAAATTATCATGCTGTAATTTATCAAGAACTTTAAGAACATAAGATGGTTTATTGAATGCAAAACCTGGCTCAAATTCCCAAGTTACATAAATACCTTTATCAGCTGCATAATTAATACAAGTATCCCAAGTATTTGTTAGTCTTGAAAAAAGTGTATCAAAGTCAACTTCATTGTGAATTGTTGGAGGTTGAACACAATCAACTCTTACTCCTTTTATTCCTAAATCTACTGCAAAATTAACATTGGCCTTAAATTCAGAAATATATTTTGATTGATCATCAGTATTTAATAGTTCCTCACTCCATAAATCTTGAGCAAAACCAGAAAATGATAAACCCCAATTATTCATTTTTTCTTTAAGAGCATCTCTTTGTTCTTTTTCAGGATGATTATGAGGGTTTGGGTAACCATTAAATCCTCCTAATTCCATACCATTAAAATTTAACTTTGCTAAGGTTGAGCCTACAGTATCAAAAGGTATTGGATTTTCTCCGTATGGTCCAACATTATAAGCCCAAGTTCCAATAGATGTTTTTTTCATTTCTTCCCCCTATTCTATTCCTAAGATTTTTTTATTTGCTTCTTTATTATCACCACTTTTATCAATGAAATCATCAAAGGCACCTTCAGATACAGTGATAATATGATTTTGAATAAATGGAGCTCCCTCACGTGCTCCCTGAACTGAGTCTTTAATTGCACATTCCCATTCTAGGACTGCCCAACCTGAGAAACCATAATAAGTTAGTTTGGTAAATATATTTGAAAAGTCTACTTGTCCATCACCTAATGAACGAAAACGTCCTGCCCTATCTCTCCAATCAAGATAACCTCCGTAAACACCATTTCTTCCAGATGAATTAAATTCCGCATCTTTAACATGAAACATTTTAATGCGGTCATGATACAAATCAATGTAATGTAAATAATCTAACTGTTGAAGAACAAAGTGACTTGGATCGTATAATAGATTACATCTTGGATGTTCATTTACAGCGCTTAAAAACATTTCCCACGAAGCACCATCATGAATATCTTCACTTGCATGCGCTTCATAACATAAATCAACACCATTATCTTCATAGACATCTAAAATAGGTGTCCATCTTTTTGATAATTCTTTAAAACCATCTTCTACAAGACCAGGAAGTCTAGGTGGCCAACTATAAATATAAGGCCAAAGTAAAGCTCCCGGAAAACTAACAGAAACATCAATACCTAAATTTCTAGATGCTTTGGCTGCCATTTTAACTTGATCAACAGCCCACTCTTGTCTTGATTTAGGATTGTTATGAACTTCACTTGGTGCAAATTGATCAAATCCAATATCATATGCAGGATGAACAGCAACTAATTGACCTTGAAGGTGAGTTGATAGTTCACTAATTTCAATTTTATTATTTTTGCATATATCTTTTATTTCATCACAGTAGTCTTTACTTTCAGATGCTTTTTTAAGATCTATCATTCTTGAGTCCCAGGTTGGGATCTGCACTCCTTTATATCCTAAATCCGCTGCCCATTTAGTTATATTTTCAAGAGTATTAAAGGGCTCTTTATCCCCAGCAAATTGTGCTAAAAAAATAGCAGGACCTTTGATTGTCATTGACTCCTCCGAATTATTATTATTAAAATCATACTGAGGTATATTATAAAAGAAAGCAATTATATAAATAATGTTTATTCATTTTTATCACTGTTTAAATAAATTTTATCGATGCAATTAAATAGAGAAGAATTACTAAAAGCATATCAAGGAATGTGCTTAATCAGAGAATTTGATGATGCAGTTCATTATGAATTTGCTGCAGATGCAATGCCTGGATTTGTTCATCTATATGTTGGTGAAGAAGCATCGGCTATGGGTATTTGCATGAACTTAAATGATAAAGATACAATTGCAAGTACGCACAGGGGTCACGGTCATTGTATTGCTAAAGGATGCGATGTTACTGATATGATGAAAGAATTATATGGAAAAAAAGATGGAATTTGTGGAGGTAAAGGTGGATCAATGCATATCGCAGATTTATCAAAAGGAATGTTGGGAGCAAATGGAATAGTTGGTGGAGGTCCTCCAATTGTTCTAGGTGCAGCTTTAACTTACAAAACAAAAAAAACAAATAATGTGTCTGTTGGTTTTTTTGGTGATGGTGCTTCTAATCAAGGTTCTATTTCAGAGTCTATGAATATGGCTAGTGTACTAAAATTACCTGCAATTTTTGTATGTGAAGATAATGGCTATGCTGAATCAACTGCAAGAGAGTACGCAGTTGGCGGTAAAATTTTAGATAGAGGAAAAGCCTTTGGTTTAGACTCTCATGAAGTTGATGGAGATAATTTTTTTGAAGTATATGAAGCAGCAAAACATGTGATCGATAATGCTAGAAATGGCGAAGGTCCTGCTTTGCTTCATATTAAAACTAGTAAAGTCTATGGTCACTTTGAGGGAGATGCTATCTCTTATAGAACTAAAGAAGAAAACGAGAGAATCAAAAATGATGAAGATCCATTAAAAATTTTTAAAAAGAAAGTAATTGAGGCAGGTCTACTAGAATTAACTCAATTAGAAAATATTGAAAATGAATCTAAAACAAAAATTAAAAAAGCAATACAAGAGTCAAAGAATGCTGAATATCCAAATCCTAATGATTTATTATCAGATGTTTATATTAAATACTAAAAGGTAGGAAAATTTATGCCCATAAAAACATACAGAGAAGCTATTAACGAAGCACTACTTCAAGAAATGAAAAAAGATGAAAATGTTGTTGTTATTGGAGAAGATGTTGCAGGAGGTGCTGGCACTAATGGAGAGCAAGATGCATGGGGTGGTGTTCTTGGTGTTACGAAGGGTTTACTTAAACATTTTGGAAGAGAAAGAATTATAGATACACCTATTACCGAAACTGCAATTATGGGGATGGCATCTGGTGCAGCTTTAACAGGACTTCGACCTGTTGCTGAATTGATGTTTGTTGATTTTATGGGAGTGTGCTTTGATCAAATCTTAAATCAGACAGCTAAATTTAGGTATATGTTTGGTGGGAAAGCAGTTACTCCTGTTACAATAAGAACAATGTATGGAGGTGGATTAAGAGCTGCTAGTCAGCATAGTCAGTGCTTATATCCAATGTTTACGCATGTGCCCGGTATTAAAGTTGTTCTACCATCAAATCCTTATGATGCTAAAGGTTTATTAATTCAATCAATAAGAGATAATGATCCTGTTATTTTTATGGAGCATAAAAATCTTTACGATAGTTCAGGTGATGTTCCAGATGAATCATATTCAATCCCTTTTGGTGAAGCTAATTTTACTAGAGAAGGTAAAGACTTAACTTTTATTGCCATGGGTCAAACTGTTGGAATATGTAACAATGTTGCTGACACTTTAAAGAAAGAAGGTAAAACTTGCACTGTTCTCGATTTAAGAACTTTATCACCTCTAGATGAAGACTCAATCATAGAAGCTGCTGAAGAAACAGGTAAAATAGTTATTGTGGATGAGTCCTATCCAAGATGCAATGTTGCTACGGATATATCTGCATTGATTTGCCAGAACTCATTTGATTCACTTAAAGCAGGAATTAAAATGGTTACACCACCTCACACACCTGTACCCTTCTCACCTCCATTAGAAGATTTATATCTTCCTAGTGAAGAAAAAGTGCTTAATGCTGCAAGAGAAATTCTCTAAATTTTTGTGATCACTAACTTAGTAGCCATAACTATGCCTAAATGGGGCCTTTCCATGAAAGAAGGCTCTATTTTAAAATGGATCAAATCACATGGAGACGTTGTTTCAAAGGGAGATATGATTTTAGAAATTGAAACAGAAAAAGTGGTTAACGAAATGGAGTCACCTGAAGATGGTAAAATTCTTAAAATATGCGCAAATGAAGGTGATACAGTACCAGTTGGATCGATCATTGCAGTTTGCGGTAAAAAAGGTGCTTCTAATGAAGAAGTTGATGCATTTATTGAGGAATTTAATTCAAATTTTAAAGCCGAGATTAACTCAGACGAAGGTGAAGAAGATAGAAGTGAAAAAATAAAAGTTTCAGATTTAGAAATCAATTTTATAAAAAATAGTAACTCCAATAAAGAAAATATTTTATTTATTCACGGATTTGGTGGAGATTTAAATAATTGGATGTTTAATCTAAATGAACTCTCAGAAAATTTTAATACCTATGCAATAGATTTACCTGGGCATGGGATGTCAGAGAAAAATATACATAATACAACATTAGATGAATTAGCAAATTTAATTTCATCTTTTTGTAATGAAAATAATATTGATTCTGTAAATTTAGTAGGTCATTCTTTTGGTGCAGGTGTTTCAATAAAAACTGCTTCTTTATATCCCGATCTAATCAATTCACTAACATTAATTAGTCCTATTGGTTTAGGAAAAGAAATTGACTCAACATATTTAGAAAATTTTATCAATGCTGAATCAAGAAGAGATTTAAAAAAAGAAATTGCAAAACTTTATTATAACTCTGATATTATAACTCGTTATATGTTAAATGAGATTTTAAAATTTTTGAGAATTGATAACGTTCAAACAACACTTTCAAAAATACAAAATGAAATTATCATTAATGGTGAACAAAAAAACAACTTAATTGATGAAATTAATTCAATAAAAATTCCTGTTTGTGTAGTTTGGGGCAAAGAAGATCAAATTATTCCATCTAACCATCATCAAGTCTTAAACGATAAAATAAAAATAATTATAGAAAAAGATTGTGGACACATGGCGCATATAGAAAAGCCCTCAGTGGTTAATGATGCGATAAGCTCTACAATTCTAGGTTAATTTTCTTTTATCAAAATTAAATTTTACTAATTGCCACTCTATTTATATAAATATTCTTTATAGATTTATTCTCATAGTGTTTTATATTTAGAATTATGAAAATTGGTTTTAATATGTTGTTATGGACAACAAATCTTGTTGAGGATCAGTTTGATTTATTAAAAAAGATTAAGGATGTTGGTTATGATGGTGTTGAAATACCAATATTTGGCGGAGAAGAAAAAGTTTCTCATTTTGCTAACATAGGAAAAGCTCTTAAGGACAATGGGCTAGACTGCACAAGTGTAACTGTCATCCCTGATGAAGATAGAAATCCAATTAGCAACAATGAAAAGTCACGTGCAAATGCTTTAGAATACATGAAATGGGCAATAGATTGTAGTGCCGCATTAGGAAGTGAAATACTAGCAGGTCCTTACCATCAACCACTGGGTATTTTTTCAGGTGAGCCACCTACACAAAAAGAAAAAGAACATGCTGCAAAAGTTCATCAAGATGCAGCAGACTATGCTAAGCAAGTATCTCTAAAGTTATCAATTGAGCCCCTCAATAGATTTGAATGTTATTTTTTAAATATTGGCCAGGATGCTTCAGATTATGTTGATTTAGTTAATCGGGATAATTTTGGTTACTTATATGATACATTTCATGCAAATATTGAAGAAAAAGATCCTGTAGGTATTATCAATAAAACAATCAAAAATATTAACCATATTCATATCTCTGAAAATGATCGTGGAACCCCTGGTAAAGGGAACATTCCTTGGATAAAAACTTTTGAAGCTATAAAAAACTCTGGTTATAATGATTGGTTAACTATAGAGGCTTTTGGTAGAGCATTACCAGATTTAGCAGCTGCAACTAGAGTTTGGAGAGATTTTTTTCCCTCAAAAGAAGAAGTTTACCAAGAAGGTTATAAATTTATCAAAACAAATCTTAGTTAAACTTAGTCTGATTTTTAATCACAAATACTCCTGAGGAAGCAATAACTATTGCGCCAATAATTGTAGGTATATCAGGTATATCATTATAAAATATATAGCCGAAAATAATTGCCCAAAAAATTAAAGTAAAATGGAATGGCTGTATTTTACTTGCAGGCGCTCTTGCTAAACCAATTATTAAAGAATAATGAGCAAGAGTCATCATAACTCCAATTAGAGGTAAAATAAAAAAAGAAAAATAAGTTAGAGGATGCCAAAAATACAAAGCTAAAGTTGTAATAATTACCAGACCAAATATTGATGTAAAAAAGAGAGATGTTTCGTCTGAGTCGTACTCAGAAGCCTTCTTTGTTATCACTTGATAAAATGCAAAGAAAAATCCAGCACCTAAAGGTAACAATGATTTAACATCAAAAATGTCAAAGCCTGGCCTTAAAATAATTAATACTCCTATGAAGCCAAAAATAATAACAACCCATAGTGACCTTTCAATTTTTTCTCTTAAAATTAACATAGATAAAATAATAACAAAAACTGGAGCTAAAGAAGCAACACTATGAGCTGTAGCAAGTGATAAATATTTAAATGAAGAAACAAAAAAAACAGTTTCAATTACAGAAATAATAGATCTACTTAATTGAATTTTAATATTTTTAGTTTTGTAAAAAAATTTATTTTGTTTTCTTTTAGACTCTATGAATGAAACAATAAGCAGAAAAAGATATCTAAAAAAAATTATTTGAAAAATCGTATGATTAATTGTTGCATATTTTTGTATGACGTCTGATGAAGCAAAAATAAAAAAAGCTAAAGCTCCAAAAATAATTCCAATATTTTCTCTTGATTTAATCAATAGATTTAGAGACTTTGGACTGCTTCATGAAATGTTCTAAAAATTAAAGCACTAGAAGCTGCCCCAGGATCAATATGGCCCCTACTTCGCTCACCCAGTTTGCTTGATCTGCCTTTTTTTGATAACATTTCTTTAGTTGAAAGCATTGATTCATTTGCCGTAAATAAGCCTTTTTCTAAAATTTCGATAATATCATCTGTATTGTTTGATATGTCTTTAATTTTTTTTGCAGTTGGTAACCAAACATCAAGCATAGTTTTATCACCAAGATTTGCTTTACCTCTATCCTGAATTCCATTTGCTGCTGCCTCAAAAAAATCAGAAATATGATAGCTATTAATAACAGATAAATCTTTTAATTTTGCCCCTCCCCTCATTAGAGCTGTAGCGTATAGGGGGCCTGCCGAAGCACCAACAGCACTT